>JADZCY010000293.1 GCA_020851325.1 Acidobacteriota bacterium
CGGCACGGTCCCCCTCGCCCGCTGGCTGGAGCGGGAGCGGCGCTGGCGCGCGCTGCGCGCAGACTAAACTGTTACCCATGTCTTCGGACGCTTCTGTTACCCCTGTCTAAGACCGTTCAGACCTAAGTCTCAGGTCTTAGCCCTTGGGCAAGACATCCTTGTCACGATCGAGACTGCGTGGACAGAAGTTCTTGCCTAGGACTTAGGACCTAGGACTTAAGACCTACCTCTTCTGAAACCCCGCCGGTATCGTGACGTCGATGTCGGCGACGGTGGGGGCCACCTGCAGTGTCTCGGTGGTCGAGGTGAGGACCGTCGTGCGGCCTGGCGCGTCGGGCGTGGCGGCCGGCGTCTCTTCCTTCTTGTCGTCGTTGTTCCGGCGTCCGAGGCGGCGGCCCAGGCCGCCCAGCAGTCCGCCGACGGCCGGCGCCTCGTTGTTGCCCGACGACCCGCTCTCGGCCTGCGTGCCGGCGAGCTGGACCTTCATCACCGTCGACAGCGGCGTGCCCTGGAGCTTGCCGGACTCGGCCTGGAAGCGTGCCATGGCGTCCTTCATCATCGGATACATCGCCATCGCCTGCGTCATGCCCTGGCCGGCCTGCGCCATCATCGGTCCGTACAGCTTCTGCGCGTAGCGCATACGGAAGTCGTTGAGCTCGGCCAGTTGCGGCGCGTTGTTCGCCAGCCAGAGGCTGGTCTCCATCACCATGCCGCCGTCCTCGACGGTCTTGCCTTTCTCACGCACGGTGATGCTGATCACCGACTCCTTCGTGTCGTGGCCGGCAATCTGCTTCGACTGCCCGGTGGTCTTCACGTCGACGTCGACTTCGTACTCCTTGCCGTCCTCGCTCTTGCGGCCCTGCTGCTTCTCGGCGTCGGCCGTCGCCTTGGCCATCGCCTCTTCCATCGACTTGCGGACCTCGGCGAAGGTGGCGACGGTGTACTGCTTGCGTCGCAGGTCGATCTGGTAAACCTTCTCTTCGGCGAGGTCGACCAGTTCGGCGGTCTGATCGATGGTGGTGAACATGCGGTCGCCCTTGACCGCGACGCTGCTGACAACGCCGTCGCGCGTGCTGCGGCCGCCGAACATGTTGATGACGCGGCCGAGCGCCCCTTCGAAGCGGATGAGCGTGCGTTCCTGGGTCTTGACATCAGCGTGCAGCGACAGCGCGGTGCCGAGCACGACGGCGGGGACGGTAAGGAGGAGAGGTCGAATCTTCATGGCTCACGAGTATAGTGGCGCCCGCCGCGCGTTCGTGACACGCCGCGCGCGCGCCGCGGATCAGGCTTCGAAGCCCTGCCACAGCGGCGCCGGACGCCGTGCGGCGACGGCCATCGGCACCGGCTGCCAGCGCCAGCCCGGCACGTCGAAGCGCGTCAGCGGTTCGATGCCGGCGGGATGCAGCGAGGCGCGGAAGCCGGTGAGACGCACGCCGTTGCCGACGGCTTCGATGCGATGCGAGAAGCGCGCGACCAGGCCGTTCGGCGCCATGAGTTCGATCTCGAGTTCCCGCGATCCGCGCCCCATCAAGGCGTCGGCGACGTACTGACGAAACGACAGGCGCTGCGGACCGGGCAGCATGTCGCGGACGTCGCGGCCGAGGAGCATCGCCGGCGTGCAGCGCAGGTAGGAACAGAGTTCAGCGCTGACTTCCGCGATCTTCCACGTGTCGTCGGCGCGGTAGCTGAGGGGAGGTTGCGTGAACATGCCGGCACAGGCTGCACGGCGAGTGCCAGCGCGGCGATGGCGCGCGAGTGCCTGTGGATCGGCGGAATTGCACGCGCACCGGACGCGGTCACGCCGCGCGCACACCTGTGCGGCGCACGGCGCACACAGCGCGTCACTGATGCAATCGGCAGACGTGACGCGGGCTTGAGCGGAAAAAGCACGTCACGCCATCGATAGCGTGACGAACGGTGCAAAAAGACACCACGACCCTTCGACTTCGCTCAGGGTCGCCCCGAGTATCGTCGAGGGGCGAAGGCACGAAGCAGCCCTCGCCGTCCACGAAGGGCGCGAAGAACTCAAAGGGAAAAGCAGCAGCGCGACACCCGCCATCCCCTTTGTGACCTTCGCGCTCTTCGTGCCCCTTCGTGCCTTCGTGGTTTCTTTATTTCAGCGACGCCTTCAGCGACATGTCCGTGGCCGACAGCGCGCGCGAGATGATGCAGCCGGTCTTCGTCTTCTCGGCGTGCTCCTGGAAGGTCTTGTCGTCCACGCCCGGCACATCGGCGACGACGGTGAGATCGACGCGCGTGATCAGGAAGCCCTTGTCGTCCTTGCCCAGGTGCACGTCGGCCGTGGTGTGCACGCTGTTGGCGACGAACCCGGCGCCCGCAAGGCTGTTGGCCAGCGCCATCGAGAAGCAGCCGGCGTGCGCGGCGCCGAGCAGTTCCTCGGGGTTTGCCCCGGCCTTGTCCTCGAAGCGCGACGAGAACGAGTAGTCACCCTCGTACGCGCCGCTGCCCAGCTTGACGTGTCCCTTGCCGCCCTTGAGATCGCCCTTCCACTCTGCTGTCGCCTGACGTGCCATGCCGTCCTCCTGAAGAATCTGTGGGAACCGCTGCCCGCGCCGCCCAGCCGCTGGCGCGTCCGGACGCACGCGATGGAGGCAACGTGTCGAGGGGACCGGGCAGGGAGGCCGGCGGCGTGCTCACGCACCAGTGATGGCGGAGCAGCGCCTCATCGTAGCAGGCAATCACCGCCGCACATACTCAGCGGTGGCGTTCAGCGGGCGGGCGTGATGTCGCGAATGGTGAAGACCTTCTCGCCGGGCTTGATCCAGCCGAGGTCGCGCCGGGCGACCGACTCGATGGCGGCCGGATCTTCGCGAAGCCGACGGGCGAGGGCGCGGAGCGCGTCGTTGTCGGCGCGCGCCTGCTCGAGCGCGCGCTCGATGGCCGCCGCCTGACGCCGGGCCTGCAACAACGCGACGAGGCCCTTGTCGCCCGCGACGGCGTCCACGAGGACGATGGCCGTGATGAAGAAGAGGCCGTAGCGCAGCCACGTGCGGTGCCGGGCCGAGCGCGGCACCGGCGCGGGCGAGGGCGAAGGGACCGAAGCGGGGGGGGGCGCGTCGGCGGTCACCGATCCTCCGACCCGGTCCGCGGCACGGCGTCCTGCGCCGGCTGGCCGAGGTATTCCTGCAGGGCGCGGATCAGCACCGTCCGCAGATCGGCGCGTTCGTCCATCGCGCGGATCTTGGCCGCCCGCCAGAGTTCTCCTGGAAGCTCGACGGTCGTTTTGACCGTATCGCTGTCGCTGCGCTTTCCCGCCACGGCGGTTAGCAGTCTAGGCTTGAACACACGCATACATCAAGACTTATAGATGGCGTTCCGCGCACAAAGTTATACATAACTGCGGACATACATGCAACCCTTTTTATGGCTGAACTCCAGTAAGGCTATACGGGTATACTTCCAGCCGTCAGGATGCACACTATGGCACACGGCCTAGGTCCTAGGTCCTAAGTCCTAGGTCTTGGGGACGTTCGTGCGTCGTCCGACACACTGTCCTAGGTCCTAAGTTTTGGGTCTTGGGGACGTACGTGCGTCGTCCGGCCCTCATCCTGTGTGCGGGAGACCTGAGGGAACCCTGCGGTAAGCCGCACCCCCGTCGTCCTAGGACCTAAGACCTAGGACCTAAGACCTGAAAAGTCAGACAGTGACCGCGGGGAGGAGTTGGCGGAGGCGCTGCAGATCGATCGGCTTGGTCATGAACGTCGCGCCAAGCCTGGTCGCTTCCTGACGCAGCACCGGGTCGTCGAAGCCTGAGACGACGAGCCACTGTGTCGGCGCGGCGTCCTGCTTCGAGAAGTGGATCAGTTGCAGGCCGTTGTAGTTGCCGAGCCGGACGTCGACGATCACCACCGCCGGGCTCGCGCTGGCCAGGTATGACCGCGCTTCTTCGAACGACCGGAACGTCTCCGTCTGGTGCCCCCAGTGCTTCAGAATCTGCTCGATAGCGACAAGACAGCTCACATCGTCGTCGACAATGACGACGGTGGCCGCGGCGGACACGGCGGGCGAAGTGCGTTCCATGAAGAGCTAGCCGGCGACGGCGAAATTGCGCGGTGTGCGAGTGATCGTGCGGAAGCGCTGGAACGGCAGATGGCAGCTGTGCTTTCTCAGGAACCCGAGGAAGCGCTTGTAGTCGTCGGGCGGCATGTTGAACAGCGCCACCAGCAGACGGTAATTCCCATTCGTGCTTTCCAGTCCGATCTCAATGATACGCCGCAACTCGTCGCGCGTCATGTCGCGCTGCATGAAGACGGGGTAGACGGCCGACCAGAACGACTCGCCCTGCCGCAGCATGCGCGTGGTCATGTCTTCGACCTGGCTCGTCTGGCCGACAGCCGGTGCGGCCGCCGCCACGGCTTCGCTCGTGCGGATGAGTTCGGATGGCAGATCGGTGGGCTTCAGTACGGCGCCCGTGCTCTTGAGCGCAATGCGCTCGGCGACGTTGCGCAGTTCGCGGATGTTGCCGGGCCAGCGATAGGCGAGCAGCGCGTCGAGGGTGGCGGTCGCCACCTCGGGCCGTTCGACGCGGTGCTGCGTGCAGTAGTAGGTCAGGTAGTGATCGAACAACAGCGGCACGTCCTCGATGCGCTCGCGCAGCGGCGGCAGGTGCATGCGAATGACGTTGAGACGGAAGAACAGATCTTCACGGAAGTTGCCGGACGCGATCTCCTTCGGCAGATCGCGATTGGTCGCCGTGATCAACCGGACGTTGACGCGCGTGTGCGACCGATCGGCGCCGATGCGCTGGATCTCGCCGGTTTCGAGGAAGCGCAGCAGCACGACCTGCATCCGCGCGCTCATCTCGCCGACTTCGTCGAGGAACACGGTGCCGTTGGGCGCCATCTCGAGCAGGCCGGGCTTGTCACGATAGGCGCCGGTGAAGCTGCCGCGCACGTGACCGAACAGTTCGGATTCGAGGAGGGAATCGGGCAGGCCGGCGCAGTTGACGGTGACCAGGCGGCTGGCGGCGCGCGCGCTGCGTTGATGGATGAGCCTCGCGACCACTTCCTTGCCGACGCCGGTTTCGCCGGTAATCAGGACCTTGGCGCCCGATCGCGCCGCGCAATCGATGTCGGTGAGAATGGTGCGGACGGCCTCGCTGCGGCCGATCAACTGCACCTCTGAATTGGTCACGGAAGACAACGTCAGGGCTCCTCGATTCGATGGACGGCCGACAAATCGGCGCCGATCCAATGAACCTTGAGGATCCTACTTCATCGGCGGCGACAAATGTCAACCAGAATGCCGCCGATAGTTCTCTCGAGTCACATAAACGTCGTCTGTGTCGCCGACTTTTGGTGTCATGTCGCCACTTCTGGTGCGCCCGTCGTTGCACGCCTCTGCGTTTTTCTTATGTCTTGATAAGACAGAAGCGCGCAGACGGGTTGCCGACAGGCGCCAGCGCCAGGAATTCTGCTGTGCCGCGGACAATCTTCTACGGCCACGCTGGATTCCCGCCCGTCGTGGACCGTGCGACACCTCCCATGACAGTCGTGTCGTCCGTACAACCATCGACCACACAATCACTTACCGCAAACGAACGGGCGTGGGTGCGCGGCGGTCGGCAGGTTGCTATAGAAGCCTGGCGCGGACGCATGCGAACCACCCACGAAAGTCAGCTCATCGGCACCAGCGCCGTCATGCGCGAACTGGGTGGCGAACTCCGGCGTGTTGCCCGCTCCGACGCCAAGGTGCTCATTACCGGTGAGAGCGGCACCGGAAAAGAAGTGGTGGCGCGCGCCATTGGCGCGCAGTCGTTCCGCGCCAGCGCCCCGTTCGTGCCGGTCAACTGCGCCGGTATCCCCGAGAGCCTGCTGGAGTCGGAGCTCTTCGGTCACATGAAGGGCAGCTTCACCGGCGCCTATCGCGACAAGCCGGGCAAGCTCGAGATGGCGCGCAACGGCACCATCTTCCTCGACGAGATCGGCGAGATGACGCCGCGGATGCAGGGGCTGCTGCTGCGCTTCCTCGAGACCGGCGAGATTCAGAAGGTCGGCGCCGAGCAGGTGGCGACGGCCGACAATGTCCGCGTCGTCGCCGCCACCAATCGCAACCTGCGCGAGTTGATCGCGCAGGGGCAGTTCCGCGAAGATCTCTTCTTCCGCCTCAACGTCATCCA
>JADZCY010000294.1 GCA_020851325.1 Acidobacteriota bacterium
TCCTCGACAAACGTGCGGCCGATGGCGGCCTCGGTGCCGAAGACGGCAAAGAAGTGCGGCGCCACACGGACGGCCGCCAGGCGCTCGGGTTCCGACCCGCTCGTGTCGGTCACGTTCTCGCCGTAGCTGCCGGAGATGGCGTCGAACGACTGACTGAGCCGGTTCCAGTCGTCCAGCCGCCCCGGCGCAATCAGGCTGGTGCGCTCGCGAGCGGATGGGCTGGACTCGTAGATGGTGACCAGCCGGTCCGGCGAGGGATAGGGCAAGTCCCGGACGAGCACCGTGTGTACGAGCGAGAACACCGCCGTGGTGACGCCCGTGCCGAACGCCAGCGTGCACACCGCCGCGACGAGATGGACCGGCCGCCGCCGCAGAGAACGCCAGGCCTGACGCCATGAGGATGGCTCCATTTGCGCCGTTAGACGAAACGAGCCGCAACGGCGTTGGCGAACTGCGATCCCGAGGTGTTGCGCGGAACTATCTATCTGTATCCTGCGTAACTATATCCACTTCGGATACAGCCATGCCGACACCAGAATCCCTTCTGCCCCTGCCGCCCGCGGCGTTCCATATCCTGGTCTCGCTCGCCGACGATGACCGGCATGGCTACGCGATCATTCAGGACATCGCGGCGCGGACCAACGATGCCGTGACGCTTGGTCCGGCGACGCTGTATCGCACCATCCAGCGGCTGCTCGACCAGGAGCTGATCGAGGAGATTAGCGAGCGGCCGGCGCCCGAACTGGACGATCAGCGCCGGCGTTACTACCGCATCACCACCTTCGGCCGCGCCGTCGCACGCGCCGAAGCCGCACGTCTGGCCGAACTCGTCCGTCTGGCCAGGGCCAGCGGCCTCATCCCGAAGAAGGCGTGACGCCATGCGCACCTACGACCTGCTGCTCCGTCTGCTGCCCGCGTCCTTCCGCGTCGAGTACGGCGACGACATGCGCGCCATTTTCGAGAAGCGCTACCACAACGCCACGGGCGCCGCCCGCCTCACGCTGTGGGCGGGAGCCATATGGGATGTCGTCACCAGCGCCGCGCGTGTCCATGCCGACATCCTGCGGCAGGATCTGCGGACCGCATTCAGATCGCTGGCCGGTACGCCTGGATTCACCTTCACCGCCGTGCTCGTCGCCGCCCTCGGCATCGGCGCGACGACGGCGACGTTCTCCATTGCGGATCACGTGCTGCTGCGGCCGCTGCCGTTCTCGGAACCCGATCGACTGGTGAAAGTGTGGCTGCGCCAGACGTCGCTCGGCTACGGACGCCTCGAGCCGTCGCCGCCGGCGTTCCGCGAATGGCGCGAACGCGTGCGCGCGTTCGACAATGTCGAGGCCTACACGTCCGATGCGACGAACGCACTCGGGGCGGGTGATCCCGAACGGCTGAGCGGCGCGCGCGTCACCGGCGGCATGCTTGGGATGCTGGGCCGTCCGGCGGCAATCGGCCGTGTGCTCCTCGAGTCCGACGTCACCACCGAAACGCAGAACGCACTCGTCATCAGCGACCGGTTGTGGCGCACGCGCTTCGGCGCGGATGCCAACGTGCTCGGCCAGACGATCTCGCTGGACGACGCCACCTACGTCATCGTCGGCGTGATGCCGGCGGACTTCCACTTCCCGGATCGCGCCGCCGACTACTGGCGCCCGCTGCGTTTCCTCGCCACCAACGGCGACGACGACTGGACCAACTACTACTTGCAGGTGGTGGCGAGGCTGCGTGCCGGCGTCACCGTCGACCAGACCCGTGCCGAACTCCAGGCGCTCGCCGTGGACCTGCAGCGCGACCATCCCAAGGAACTGTCCGGAACGGACTTCACGCTCTTCCGCTGGCGCGACGAGGTGTCGCAACAGCCGCGCATGATGCTGTTCGCGCTCGTCGGTGCGTCGCTCTGCGTGCTGCTGATCGCGTGCACCAACCTCGCCAACCTGCTGATGTCCAGAGCACTCGCCCGGCGCACCGAACTGGCGGTGCGGGTCGCCATCGGCGCGAGTGCGCATCGACTGCTCCGCCAACTGCTCACCGACAGCCTGATCGTCGCCGCCGCCGGCGGACTCCTCGGCATCGCCATCGCGGTGGTGTCGATGCCGCTGGTCGTGCGCATGATCCCGACCGCGCTTCCCATCGCCGAAGTGCCGTCGCTCGATCTGCGCATGCTGCTCGTCGCCGCCGGAATCACCGTGCTCACGGGACTCGCCTTCGGCGTCATGCCGGCGCTGCGCGTCTCGATGGCGCCGGACACGGCGGCCCTGAAGGAAGGCGCGCGCAGCGGCACGCTGCGGTCCACGGCGCGCCTGCGCTCCGCACTCGTGCTCGCAGAGATCGTCGGCTCGGTGGTGCTGCTCGTGTCCGCGGGTCTGCTCGTCCGGGCGCTGCTGAACGTCCAGCGCGTCGACCCCGGGTTTCGCGCTGACAACGCGCTCACGCTCCGCACCGCGCTGCCGCGACCGAAGTACAACCTCACCGAGCGCCGCGAAGCGTTCTATCGCCAGGTGCTGGACGACATCCACGCGCTGCCCGGCGTCCGCAAGGCGGCCTACATCAGCTTTCTGCCGATGACGATGCGCGGCGGCATCTGGCCGGTGCTGACGACGGTGCCGGATGCCGACAGCCCGCAGGGCTTTGTCGCGCCGGATCCGCGCGATCGCCGCAGCGCCAGCCTGCGCTTCGTCACACCCGGCTTCTTCGAGGCCATCGGCACGCCGTTCATCTCCGGTCGCGACGTCAGCGCCAGCGACACGCGGACCACGCCGCTCGTGGCGGTCGTCAGCCAGTCGTTCGCGCGGCAACACTTCCCCGATCGCGATCCGATCGGACAAGCCTTCGCCATCGCCTTCGGCGCCCGCACCATCGTCGGCGTGGTTGGCGACATCCGGGTGCGCGGGCTCGAGCGCGACAGCGAGCCGCAAGTGTATCTGCCGGCGTCGCAGCAGATGGATGGGCAGTTGGGGTTCTACGCGCCGGCGGATCTCGTCGTGCGGTCCAGCGTGCCACCAACCACGCTCATCCCGGCCGTGCGATCGATCATCGCCAAGGCCGATCCGCAGCAGCCGATCTCACGCGTGATGCTGCTCGAGAACGTCGTCGCCGAAGAGACCGCACCGCGACGCGTACAGCTTCGCGTCGTCGGCGCCTTCGCCGGCGTCGCGCTCATCCTGGCCGCTATCGGCATTCATGGACTGCTGGCGTTCACCGTGTCGGCGCGCACGCGCGAGATCGGCGTCCGCCTCGCGCTGGGCGCCACGCCGCGGCGCATTCTCGGTGACGTGCTCGGTCAGGGTGTGACGCTGGCGATTGCCGGCGTGGTGATCGGCGGCATCGCCGCGCTCGGCGTCGGTCGCCTGATGCAGTCGCTGCTGGCGGGTGTGAATCCGGCGGATACGACGACGCTGCTGCTCGCTGGCCTCGTCGTCGCTGTGATGTCGATCGCCGGCGCGCTGCTCCCCGCCTGGCGCGCCATGCGCATCGATCCGATCACCGCGCTCCGCACCGACTGAATCTGCTATCTGCTATCTGCTATGGCACTGCGTCCAACATCTTGTGACACGATTCGCAGTCGCTGACGATCGCCGTGCCATCCTTCGCGGTGTGGCCGCCGTCGTGGCAGCGGAAGCAGCCCTGTGAACTCATGTGGCCGATGTTGTCGGGGTAGACGCCGAAGCCGACCTTCATGATCGGGAAGACGTTGCGCTGATACACCGCCTGAAGTCCCGTCACCGCGCGCTCGAGCGCGGCGGCGTCCACTTCACCCGACTGCGTCTTGTAGAACCCGCGCAGGCCCGTGTTGATCGCGGCCAGCGCGTCTTCGGTGGTGGCGTAGGTTTCCTGCAGCAGCTTGACGCCCTCGCGGCGCACGTAGGGCAGCGCCTGAGGCACCTGGCCAACGGACATCGCGAGGTCGACCGCTTCCTCGGCGCTCGTCGCGATGCGGTGGGCGACGACGTTGTGGCAGTCGAGGCAGTCCATGCGCTTGGTCGTGCCGCCGGCGATCTCCGCTTCCGTGGCGCCATCGGCCGTGTACTCCTGCACGGTGCCGTCGGCGCGCGTCACCTTCACCCACGGGATCACCTGGCGTTCGCCGTCGGTGAAGACATACTCGACGCGCACGGACGGATCGGCGTGCCAGTGGATGCTGCCGCGCTGACCCGGCGTGCCCACGCGGAGCGTCATGGCCGTCACCGTCTCGGTGTTGGCTTCGTCATCGCCGAACGTGCGTGACACGCGCAGCACGTCGCCGACCGGCCGATCCGGCCAGTGGCAGTTGCCGCACGTCTCGAGGGCCGGCCGCATGTCGGCAATGCCGGGGATCGGCCGCGGATAGTTGTTGGTGATGACGTGCACGAGCTGGCGAACGCCGGCGGTCTTGTAGTGCACGAAGGCCTCGCTGCCCTCGCCGATGTGGCACTGCACGCACGTCACCTTCGAATGCCTGGCGTTCTGCCATGCGGTGTATTGCGGGTGCATCGGTTCGTGGCACACCTGTCCGCAGAACTGCGGCGACTCCATGTAATGCAGCGTGCCGTAGCCGGCGACGAGCACGATCACCATATTGATGGCGGTCAGCACGGTGATGGTGAAGGCGACGCGACGCGTGCGCGACTGCCGCAGATCGACCACCGGCCATTCGGCTTCGCCGCGACCCTGCGCCAGGGCGCGCCGCTGCAGCCGCATGCCGACGGGGATGCACAGCAGGCCGATCACGAAGACGACCGGCAGCGCGATGTAGACGATGAGGCCGGCGTAGGGATTGGAGAGCAGGCCAAGCGCCATCGCCGTCGCCAGGGCGACGAAGACGATGGCGGCGGCCGTCGTGATGCCGGCGCCCACCATCGCGAGTGGATGGCGGAGCAGCGGCGCTCGATCGGGACGAGTCATCCGGGACCTTTCCGGCGCACCGCGCGCCGGCGGAGCCGGCGGCGGTCGCCAGGGCCGCTACTTGAGCGTCTGGAGGTAGGCGACGAGTGCGTCGACGTCGGCGGGCGGCAGCTTGGCGTAGGTCTTCGGCATCGCCGGCTTCTTCGTCGACGTGTGCTTGGCGGCCGCCGCGTCGGGCGCCACGATCCATTCCTTGATGTCGGCCGCGGAGAGCTTCGCGCCGACGCCGTCGAGCGGGCTGAGCTTGTTGCCCTTGCCGGCCACCTGATGGCACATCGCGCACTTCTGCGCGCCGAAGAGCTCGGCGCCGCGCGCGGCATCCTGTGCCTGCGCCGTCAGCGGCGCCAGCGCCATCCCGATCATGATGAGTCCCATCAACTTCGACATAACCACTCCTGTGCGCCAAATCAGAATATGCGGCGCCTATGACCAACCGGCGAGGTTCGATCGTGCCCGGGGACCGTGAGCACGCGTGAACGGCTCACGCTGTTGTGATTGTATAGCAGACAGATGACGACATCCCTGAGCGCCGTCGTGCTCGCCGGCGGCCAATCGTCGCGCATGGGTCGCGACAAGGCGTCGTTATCCTTTGGCGACACGTCGCTTCTCGATCATGTTATCGGCCGCATCCGGCCGCGGGTGCACGACGTGGTCGTTGCCGCCGCGGCGGCTCAGCCGGTCGGCGTGCCTGACGTCACCGTCGTGCGCGACGGGCTGGCCGGCGGTGGACCGCTGGCTGCCGTGGCCGGCGCGCTGCCCGCCGCCGCGCACGACCTCGTGCTCGTCGTCGCCGTCGACACGCCGCTGATTGCACCGGCCATCGTCGGCGTGCTCGTCGCGCACGCGCAGGGCGCCGACGCCGCCGTGCCCGTGGTGAACGGACATGCGCAGCCGGCGTGTGCCGTGTATCGGCGACCGGCGTTCCTGCGCGCCGTGGCCCTGAGCGAGGCCGGCGCCGGCTTCCAGGAGGCGCTGCGGCATATGGACGTGCGCTGGGTGGATGAGGCCGCGCTGCGGGCGTCGGATCCCGAGCTGCTGTCGTTCCTGCCGTGCAACACGCCGGAGGATTACGCGCGCGCAGTCGCGCTCGGCGCGAAACCGTTGCCGACGCAGGCAGCCTCCGTCGATGATCAGGCGATGAACAGTTCTTCCGAGGAGTGGTACGCCTTCGTCGAGCACGTCGTCGAAACGCTGGACGTTGGTCCCGGCGTGCGCGTGTTCGACGTCACGGCCGGCCGCGGGCGCTTTCTGAAGCCGCTGTTCGACAACGGCTATCGCGTCGGCGGCCTTTCGGCGTCCGAGGAATGGCGCGCCGACGCGGTCGCGGATCTACCGGGCGCCGACGTGCGTCTCGGCGCCGCATCGACGGTCGATCCCGCCGATCCATGGGATGTGGTGCTGGCCAGCGACGGCTTTCGCGACTGCGCGGGTGCTGACGATGCGCGGGCGATGGTGGCGCGGATGGTCGCGAAAGCGACGCACGCGGTGGCGATTCTGGGGATCCGGGAAGACGCGGTCAGCGGCGTGGACCGCGCGGCGTTGCTGCGATGGTTCAGCGAGGCGGGCGCGACGGCGGTGCAGTTCGACACCGCCGCCGACGGCCGGTTCAATACATTCGCGAGGGTGTAGCCCGCAGCGGAGAAGAGCCGTTCAAGCCTTCCAAGCCCTTCAGTCCCTCCGGCCTCCGGCCTCCAGCCTTCCAGCCCCCCAGCCCTCCAGCCCTCTACTGCAGCAGCGGCACCGGCGCGGTCCAGCCGCGCGTCGCGTAGTCCATCATCGTCTCGGCGAGCAGGATGAACAGGAAGAACAGGCTGGTCGCCACGACCAACTTGGTCAGCCGGCTGCTGTACTTCACGTGCATGAAGAACAGCACGACGAGCGTTGCCTTGATGGTGGCGATGGCCAGCGCCACGGGCGCGTTGAGCTGGCCGAGGTTGACGTAGGCCGCCGCCACGGTGATGGCCGTCAGCACCATCAGCGTGGCGAAGATCGAGTAGTAGACGCTCTTGGGCGAAACGTGTCCGGACATGGTTAGTTGTGCCGCTCGACGAGATACAGCAGGGGGAAGAGGTAAATCCACACGAGGTCGACGAAGTGCCAGTAGAGGCCGGCCATTTCGACCGGCGTGTAGTACTTCTCGTCGAACTTGCCCTTGGACGCCATCCACGCGATGGTGCCGAGCAGCCCCATGCCGATGATCATGTGCAGCGCGTGCAGCCCGGTCATCGTGAAGTAGAGGCTGAAGAAGATCTGCGTCAGGCGCTGCAGGTCGTCGCGCGGCGGTGCGGCGTGATCGCCGGCGGCGCCGTGATCGGCGGCCCCGGTGGCCGGCACGGCGGCCGCTTCACCGGCGGCCGGCGCGTGTTCGGCCGCCCAGATGTAGCTGGCGCCGGGCACGTGGTGGTGCTCGAACTTGTCGGCGTACTCGACCACCTTCACGCCGAGGAAGACGGCCCCGAGGATCATCGTCAGGATGATCCAGTTGACGGTCGCCTTGCGCTGGTTGGTCTGCGCGGCGCGAACCGCCAGCGCCATCGTCAGCGAACTGCCGATGAGGACCGCAGTGTTGAAGGCGCCCAGCGTCATGTCGAGCGTGCGGCTGGCTTCCGCGAACGCGTCGAAGTACCAGACGCGATACAGCAGGTAGGCGAAGAACAGCCCGCCGAAGAACAGCACTTCGGTGAGCAGGAAGGTCCACATGCCCAGCGTGCTGGCTTCCTTCTGCTGCTCCATCGTGCTGAAGTGATGCTGCAGCGCCGGATGGTGCGGCACGGCGTGGCCGTGCGTCTCTGCGTGCGCGACCGCGTTAGACAAGATTCGCCTCCCGAGCGACGTGCGGCGTGTACTCGTACGGTTCGCCGTGCACGACCGGCTGCTCCGTGAAGTTCTCCGTCGGCGGCGGAGAAGCCATCTGCCACTCGAGACCCGACGCGCCCCACGGATTCGGTCCGGCGACGGCGCCCTTCTTCAGCGACCAGAGGAAATAGATGACCGGGAGCAGATACCCGATGCCGAGCACGCCGGCGCCAGCCGACGACATGATGTTGAGCACCTGGAACTCGTCCGGGTACGAGTGATAGCGGCGCGGCATCCCCATGTAGCCGAGGATGAACTGCGGGAAGAACGTCAGGTTGAAGCCGACGAACACGAGGATGGCGCTGATGCGCGAGCCGAACTCCGAATACATCCGGCCCGTCAGCTTCGGCCACCAGAAGTGCAGGCCGCCGAGGTAGCCCATGATGGCGCCGCCGACCATGATGTAGTGGAAGTGCGAGACGACGAAGTAGGTGTCGTGCACGTGGACGTCGACGCCGAGCGTCGCCAGGAACAGCCCGGTCAACCCGCCAATCAGGAACAGCCCGAAGAAGCCGTAGACGTAGAGCATCGGCGTCTCGAACGAGATGGCGCCCTTGTACAGCGTCGCCGTCCAGTTGAACGTCTTCACCGCCGACGGAATGGCCACCGAGAAGCTGAGGAACGAGAACACCAGCGCCGAGTAGGTCGACATGCCGGCGACGAACATGTGGTGCGCCCAGACGATGAAGCCGAAGATGGCAATCGCCAGCGACGAGAAGGCGACGAAGCTGTAGCCGAAGATCGTCTTGCGCGAGAAGGTCGAGACGATCTCGCTGATGACGCCCATCGCCGGCAGGATCATGATGTAGACCGCCGGGTGCGAGTAGAACCAGAACAGGTGCTGGAAGAGCACCGGGTCGCCGCCGCGCGTCGGGTCGAAGATGCCGAAGCCGAAGGCGCGCTCGACGAACACCATGATGATGGTGATGGCCACCACCGGCGTGCCGAGCACCTGGATCAGGCTGGTGGCGTAGTGCGCCCACACGAACAGCGGCAGGCGGAACCAGGTGAGCCCCGGCGCGCGCATGCGGTGGATGGTGACGATGAAGTTGAGGCCCGTCAGGATCGACGAGAAGCCCGAGATGAAGGCGCCGAGCGCCGTCGGGATGACGTTGGTGTTCGAGGCGAACGAACTGAACGGCGTGTAGAAGGTCCAGCCGGTGTCGACGCCGCCGGAGAACAGCGCGTAGAAGAAGAACGCCGCGCCCAGCCAGAAGATATACAGGCTGAGCAGGTTGATGCGCGGGAAAGCGAGGTCCTTGGCGCCGATCATCGGCGGCAGCAGGAAGTTGCCGAGCACTGCCGGCGTCGATGGAATCAGGAAGAAGAACACCATCACGACGCCGTGCATGGTGAACATCTTGTTGTAGGTGTCGGCGAGGAAGAGGTCGCCGGCAGGCGTCATCAGCTCGACGCGCACCAGCGCGGCGAACACGCCCCCGAGCAGGAACATGAAGGAGATCGAGATCAGGTACATGATCGCGATCCGCTTGTGGTCCTTCGTCAACAACCACGACTTGAGGCCGTGGCCGTTGTTCAGGTAATGACGTTCGGGCATCCTGAGCGTATCGAGCATGGCTAGTTCTTCTCACCCGCTGCGGGTGTGTTCGGGGAAGCAGCGGCCGTGGGGACTGCGGGCGCCGCGGCCGGCGTCGTACCGGCCTTGGGCGACAACGACTTGACGTATTCGACCAGCGCCACGAGGTTGTCCTCGCTGACCAGGCCCTGGAAGGTCGGCATCAGCGGCTGATAGCCGCGGACGATCCGGGCCTGCGAGTTCAGGATCGACTCGCGCAGGTAACTCTCATCCACCAGCGCCGTGCTGCCATCCGCCAGTTCCACGGTCGTGCCGACGATGTCCTTGAGCGAGGGCCCGCGTCCCTGCCCCGATTCGAGGTGGCAGGTGCTGCACGCCAGTTCGGTGAACAGCCGCTCGCCGCGTTCGGCCAGCGTGCCTTCACCGCCGCTGCCCGACAGCCACGCCTGATACTCAGCCGGCTCCATCACGACGACGCTGCCGATCATGCCGGCGTGGTTGGTGCCGCAGTACTCGGTGCAGAAGATGTGATACGTGCCGACCTTGGTCGCTTCGAACCACAGCTGCGTGAAGCGGCCGGGGATGGCGTCCATCTTGGTGCGGAACGACGGGAAGAACAGGCTGTGCAGCACGTCCTCCGACGAGATCATCACGCGCACCGGCCGGCCGACCGGCACGTGCAGTTCGTTGATCTCGCGCTGGCCCTCGGGGTGCTGGAACTTCCACATCCACTGCTTGCCAACGGCGTAGATGTCCATGGCCTCGGCCGGCGGCGTCCGCATGTGGAAGTACGTCGAGGCGCCCCAGCCGAACATCACCATCGCGATCATCGTCGGGATGATGCTCCAGAGCAGTTCGAGCGGCAGGTTGCCTTCGATGCGCGCGCCGACCTCGCCGTCGTGCTTGCGGCGGTAGATGATGCCGAAGGCGACCACCGCGATCGTGACACCGAGCGCGAAGACCGTCGCCGTCGCCGTGATGAACAGATAGAGCGCGTCGACGTCCTTGGCGAACGTCGAGGCCTGCTCGGGAAACAGAGGAATGCCGAATGAACCCATAGTTTCAGTGCCCGACGCGGTGTTCGCGCCGAATCGCCACGACCACGAACCCCACCAGCGCCAGCAGGGTGAAGGCGCCGCCCAGCCGGACGGCCTTCATTGCCACGAACGAGTACGACCCGGTCTGGGGATCGTAGTGATAGCAGTAGAGCAGCACCTGATCGACCAGCGACCCGACGCGGCCCGCCGATGATTCGATGAGCGCGAACTTCACGTCGCGCGGCGCGTACTCGATGCCGTAGAAGTACCGCGACAGCCGGCCATCCGGCGTCGCGACGACGAATCCGCTGGCGTGCGCGAACTGCTTCGTCGCCTCGTCCCAGGCGAACTTGAAGCCGACCGCGTCAGTCACCGCCCGCACCGACGCCTCGGTGCCGGTGAGGAAGTGGAAGCCGGCCGCCGCACCGCTGCGGTTGTAGCGATCGACATACGACTGCTTCTTCGCCTGCGCCGCGATCGGCGTGTCGCGCGGGTCGAAGCTGACCGCCACCACCTCGAAGTCGCGGCCGACGCTTTCGTCGAGCGATGTGAGCGCGCTGGTGACGCCGTTCAGCACCTGCGAGCACAGCATCGGGCAGTCGTAATAGACGAAGGTCAACACCACCGGCCGGCGCGAGAAGTAGTCGCCGAGCGTCACGGCGCGGCCGTTCTCGTCGACAAACGGCGTGTCGAGCGGCAGCTGCGTGTTCAGCCGCTGTTCGAACTCGACCTCGGCCAGTTCACCCGGCATGACGTTCGACGGCAATCCCGTCTGCGGCTGCACGCCCTGGCCGCCGGTCTGCGCCGACACGACACCGGTGGCGAGCAGAAGTGCACTCACGAGGGCGGTGACGGGACGACGGATAGCCATGACGTGCCTTCTTTCTTTCTTCTTCGCTCAGCGAACCGCGGTGGTGCGGCCGCCCGAGCTGTCCTGGACGACGCGATCCGGCACGCCGGGTTCGCCGGCGCGGATGGGCAACTGCTGGAGCGTCAGCTCCATCGCCCGCTCGATCGGGATGTGCACCAGGCCGCTGGCCTGATCGGTCCAGCCGTACGAGTGGAGTTTCTCGCGCGTCCCCTGGTTGAGCAGGTAGACGTCCTTGAACGGCTGCGTCTGCAGGCGCGGCGCCGGCGGATCTTCCGACAGGCCGGCCGCCAGCGGGAACTTCTGCGTCGCCGCGTCGGTGGCCGCCTGATTGCTCTCGAACATCCACAGGATGCCGTAGACGAGACCGAGCGACAAGACCACGGCCACCGTCAGCCACACCGCGAAGCTGTAGCCGATCGACGGATCGATGTCGGTGTGCTCGTACTGGGCGCCGGGCGGAGTGGGGCCGTATTCCAGATTGTGTTCAGTGGACATGGTGCGTCAACGCCTTCTCGAGACCTTCGTCGTGCAGCGGCATCAGCGGCAGGCTCTTGAGCCGCATCGCATAGAGCATGAAGAACAGCCCGCCGAACGCGATCGGCAGCGCGATGTCGATGACCGACACGCTCAGCGTCGGGTGGAACTCGGGGGCGACCAGCCAGTAGTAGTCGACCAGGCGCATCAGCAGCAGCCACACCGCGATCAGGCGCAGGCGCTTGATGTCGCGCTTGACGTCGCGCGACAGCAGCATCGCGTAGGGCACGACGAAGTGCAGGGCGATCAGCGTGTAGGTCAGGTACTGATAACCGCCGGTGTTGCGATTCAGGTAGTGCGGCACCTCTTCCTGGAGGTTGGCCGAGTAGATGATCAGGTACTGCGAGAATGTCAGGTACGCCCACAGCATCAGGAAGGCGAACAGCAGCTTGCCGAGGTCGTGGAAGTGCGCGCTGTTGAGGACGCGGTTCATCGGCGCCGTGTCCGACAGCATCACCAGCACCGCGATCGCCACCGCGAACGCCGCCAGGCCATGGCCGACCATGAACATCGGTCCCCACATCGTCGAGAACCAGTGCGGGTTCACCGACATCAGCCAGTCGGTGATGGCAAACGTGACGGTGAGCGCGTAGGCGACGAGCCCGCCGCCCGAGAGCGTCATCATCTTCACCGTGAGCGCCGGATCACCGGTGCTGTCCTGCTCCTTCGACCACTTCAGCAGCATCTGGCTGATGCCGATCCACACCGCGAAGTAGAAGACGGTGCGGACGAGGAAGAACGGCGTGTTCAGATACGGCGCCTTGGCGGCGATGACCGGATCGTTCAGCGCCTCGGCGTGCGTCCAGTGATACAGGTCGTGCATGCCGAAGGCGATCGGCAGGAACAGCACGGCCATCGCCGGGATGGTGCTGGCCGCGGCCTCGAGCGGCCGGCGCACGACGATGCCCCAGGCGCCGCCGGAGAGGTGCTGGACCATCAGCAGCGCCATGCTGCCGAGGCCGACGCCGAGCCACAGCGTGTAGGCGACCAGATAGGCCTGATAGAAACGCTCCAGGCCCGTCAGCGCGAAACCGATGCCGGTGAGGACGAGCCCGGCGACGGCGGCCATCATGCCGAATCGCTGCAGGCCCGACACGCTCGCGGGCGGGGTATAGGTGTCCGTCGTCATTCCTTCTGCCTTTGTGTCTTCTGCCGTCGATGCCGGCCGGCTTTAGTGCGGCACCGCCGCCGCCGCGGCGGCCGGAGTGGTGCTCGTCAGTTCACGCTGCCGGTCGGCGGGCACTTCGGCCAGCGTCGCGTTCTGGCTGCGCTGCAGCGCGCGCACGTAGGCGACGATCAGCCAGCGATCGCGCACCGGAATCTGTTCGGCGTAGCCCTGCATCGCGCCGAAGCCGTTGGTGATGACGTCGTAGAAGTAGCCGACCCGCTCCTGACGGAGCCGTTCGTCGTGGTACGAGGCGGCGCGGCGCAGGCCGCGCTGCACAACCATGCCCTGGCCGTCGCCAAGCTGGCCGTGGCAGGGCGTGCAGTAGATGCCGTAGCGCTGCTGTCCGCGCTGCAGGTCGGCGGCCGCGATCGGGAACGGGAACTCGGCCACCGTTTCGCCGTTGGCGCGGCCGGTGTAGAGCGCCTCGTCGGCGCGCAGCCAGCCGCGGGCGACGGTGCCGGCCGGGGCGACGCGCGAGGCGCGGCCGTCGGCATAGAACGCGTTGGCTTCGAAGCTCTCGAAGCGCGGCGCGTCGTGCATGTCCTGACGGCAGGCGCCGGCGCCGAGCGCCAGCAGAGCCACGAGCAAAACATTACGCCGCAACGTCGTACACTCCCTTCGCGCCCTGGTCGGCGAGGAAGCGCGTCGCCGCCCCATGATCGAAGCGCGGATCGTCCGACTCGATGACCAGGAAGAACTTGTCGGAGCTCGCCATCGAGAACCGCTCGACGTTGAACACCGGGTGATACGGCTGCGGCAGGCCGTTGAGGATGAACATGCCGATCGCCGCCGTCAGCGAGGCGAACAGGATGGTCAGCTCGTAGCTCGGCACGACAAACGCCGGCCACGTCGCGTAGGGACGGCCGCCGATGTTCATCGGGTACTCGATCGCCGACGCCCAGTACTGCAGCCCGAAGCCGGTGGCCATGCCGGCCAGCCCGCCGCCGAGCACCAGGCGCGACAGCTTCGTCCGCTTCTTGTGGATGATGTCGTTCAGTTCCTCGACGGGGACGGGGGAATACGCCTCCATCTTCGTGAAACCGGCCGCCACCGCGTGCCGCGCCGCGTCCACCAGTGCCTGGGTCGAGTCGAACTCGGCCATCACTCCGTGCAGCGGGTTCTCGTCTTCAACTGCGTGTGCCATTGCACCCAATCCCTGTAAGTGCCGACTGCCGGCGGTCCATCTGATCGCCGTCTCAGTGTCCGTGTCCGTGCTCGCTCTTCACCTTCGCCTGCGGCAGCAGCGTGCGGACCTCGAACATCGCGATCATCGGCACGAAGCGCATGAACAGGAAGAAGAGCGTGAGGAACAACCCGATCGTCCCGGCAAACGTCAGGAGGTCCCAACGCGTCGGGTAATACATGCCCCAGCTCGAGGGCACGAAGTCGCGGTGCAGCGAGGTGACGATGATGACGAAGCGCTCGAGCCACATGCCGACGCTGACAAACAGCGACAGCACGAACAGCAGCTTGAGGTTCGTGCGCGCCCACTTGAACCACAGGATCTGGATCATCACGGCGTTGATGCCGATCAGCATCCAGTACGACCAGGCGTAGGGGCCGGTCATGCGGTTCCACATCATGAAGCGCTCGTACGGGTTGGCGCTGTACCAGGCGTAGAACGCCTCCATCGCGTAGCCGTACGACACCATGATGCCGGTGGCGAGCGTGATCTTCGCCATGTTGTCGATGTGCCGCATCGTGATGAAGTCTTCGAGCTTGTAGGCGACGCGCAGCGGAATCGCCAGCGTCAGCACCATGGCGAAGCCGGCGTAGATGGCGCCGGCGACGAAGTACGGCGGGAAGATCGTGGCGTGCCAGCCGGGCAGCACCGACACCGCGAAGTCGAAGCTGACGACCGTGTGCACCGACAGCACGAGCGGCGTCGAGAGACCGGCAAGAATCAGCGTCGCGACTTCATACCGGTGCCAGTGGCGGGCCGAGCCGCGCCAGCCGAGCGACAGGATGCCGAACACCTTCTGCTTGATGCCCGAGGTGGCGCGATCGCGCAGCGTCGCCATGTCCGGCACCATGCCGACATACCAGAACACGATCGACACGGTGGCGTAGGTGGTCACCGCGAAGACGTCCCAGATGAGCGGGCTGCGGAACTGCGGCCACAGGCCCATCGTGTTCGGGTACGGCAGCAGCCAGTAGGCGGCCAGCCACGGACGGCCGGTGTGGAACAGCGGGAAGATTGCCGCACAGGCGACGGCGAAGATCGTCATCGCCTCGGCGAAGCGGCTGATCGACATGCGCCATTGCTGCTTGAAGAGCAGCAGGATCGCCGAGATCAGCGTGCCGGCGTGGCCGATGCCGATCCACCAGACGAAGTTGATGATGTCGAACGCCCAGCCGACCGGGACGTTGTTGCCCCAGATGCCGATGCCGGTGAACACCAGCTTGCCGAGCGCCATCTGCAGGCCCATCAACAGGGACAGACCGATGAGGAAGCCGAAGACCCAGCCGAGCGGCGTGCGCCTGGCCAGCGGGATCTGTGCGACCGCTTCGGTGACCGTCTCGAAGTCGTGTCCCGGCGCGATGACCGGCACGTCGAGCGCGGCCGTGGACGTTGCGTGTGCGTTGTTCGCCATCAGTGTTCGCTCGCCGTGTCGTTCGCGTCAGTCGTCGCGTGGTGCTGGCTGCCGACGCCCGGATGGGACGGCAGCGCCGGGTTGGGATTCCGCACCGCCGCCAGATACGTCGTGCGCGGCCGCGTATTGAGCTCGCCGAGGATGCCGTAGTTGAGCGGGCTGCTCTTCAGCCGCGCGACGCGGCTGTTCGGATCGTTGAGGTTGCCGAAGGCGATGGCGTCGGTGGCGCAGACCGCCTGGCACGCCGTCACGACTTCACCGTCGCGGATCTCGCGCTCCTCGCGCTTGGCGTGGATGCGCGCGGCGTTGATCCGCTGCACGCAGTAGGTGCACTTCTCCATGATGCCGCGGCTGCGGACGGTGACGTCCGGGTTGCGCTGCATCTTGAACTGCGGCGTGTCCCAGTCCTGATAGAGCAGGAAGTTGAAGCGCCGCACCTTGTAGGGGCAGTTGTTCGAGCAGTAGCGCGTGCCGACGCAGCGGTTGTAGACCATGTCGTTCAGGCCTTCGTCGCTGTGCACCGTCGCCGCCACCGGGCACACCACCTCGCAGGGCGCGTTCTCGCACTGCTGGCAGGGCATCGGCTGGAAGTAGGTGTCGGGGTTGTCGAGCCCGCCGGCATAGTAGCGATCGATGCGCAGCCAGTGCATCTCGCGGTTCACCGACACCTGTTCCTTGCCGACCACCGGGATGTTGTTCTCGGCGACGCAGGCCACCACGCACGCACCGCAGCCGGTGCAGGCGTTGATGTCGATGGCCATGCCCCACTTGTAGCCGGTGTACTCGCGGTGCGGCATCAGCGTGATGCCGTCCTGGAGCTTCAGGTGCTCCATCGCCTGCGCGAACGCCGGCGTGTGCTGGTATTCCTCGAGGTTGGCCGAGCGCACGACGTTGCGGCCTTCGAGCGTCCAGTGATCCTGCGTGCTCACCAGCTGATAGCGATCGCCGGTGGTGCTGACTTCGGCGGCGCCGAACCACGGCGCCGTGCTGCCGCGCAGCGCATACGCGTTGAAGCCGGTGCCGTTGCCAACGCGGCCGGCGCGCGTGCGGCCGTAGCCGACCGAGATGGTGAGGACATCAGCCGCGTGCCCGGGCGAGATCCACGCCGGCACGGTCAGCGACCGGCCCTCGTGGCCGACCGACAACATGTCGCCGTTCTCGACGCCGAGCCGTTCCGCCGTCGCTGGCGACAACACCGCGGCGTTGTCCCAGGTCAGCTTCGTCATCGGCTTCGGCATTTCCTGCAGCCAGCCGTTGTTGGCGAAGCGCCCGTCGTAGATCGTCTCGTCGTGGCGGAAATTGACCTCGACGCCGGCTACCGCCGCCGTCGCCGCCGGCAGGCGCGCACCGATGTCCGCAGCCGCGGTGACCGTGCGCGCGGCGTAGGCCGTGTTGGGAATCAGCCCCTCGTGCAGCCAGCCGCGCCACGCCTTCTCGAACACCGCGGCATCGGCGAGGCCCTGCTGCTTCATCCAGAACTCGCGGACGAGGTCGTAACCGGGACGGTCCGGCGTCTCGCCGAACGTCGCCATCACTTCGTGCGCCGACTTGCCGCCGTACATCGGGACGATGAGCGGCTGCACGATCGAGGCGGTGCCGTCGATGGTCCGCGCGTCGCTCCACGCTTCGAGGTAGTGCGCCGCCGGCACGTGCCAGTGGCTGAGCGTCGCCGTCTCGTCGAAGAAGAGCCCCGAGTGCGCGCGCAGCGGCACGCGGCTCAGCGCGTCGGCGAATCCGAGATCGGCCGGCGCCGTCAGCACCGGGTTCGACTCGCCGATCATCAGCAGCAGCTGCACGCGATCGGCGTTCATGTCGGCGACGAGCGTCTTGAGGTCGGCGAGCTGTTCGCTGGCCACGGCCTCCGGTGTCGACAGATACGTAACGGTCTGGCCGCCGTTGCCGAGCGCGGCGTTGATGGCGTGCGCCAGCGCGTGGACGGCTGGCGGCTGCGCATCACCCACCATCACCACCGAGCGGCCGCGGTGTGCCTGCAGATCCGCGGCGAGCGCGGTGACGAACGCGTCGGCGCCTTCCGGCGCGGTGCCGCTGACGCCGGCAACGCCGAGACGCGCGGCAAGCGCGCGCGCGAAGGCGTCGACCTGGCTGTTCTTGATCGGCAGGCGGTGATCGGCCTTGCCGCCGGTGATCGAGTGCTGTGCCTCGATCACGTACAGGCGATTGAGTTGATCGCCGGCTTCGGCGCGGCGGCGCGTCGCCCACTGGCGCGAGTAGCGCAGGCCGGCCGGACCTTCCGACGCCAGGAAGTCGGCGTCGAGCGACACGATGACGTCGGCGCGGGTGAGGTCGTAGAGCGGCGCGACGTATTCACCAAAGGCGAGACGGGCGCCGGCGCGCGCGTTGTCCTGCGGCAGCGCGTCCCACTGCACCCAGCGGGCCTCGGGATACTGCGCCAGCACGGTCTGCATCTGCGCCGCCAGCGTCGGCGAGTTCACGGTTTCGGTGAGGATGCGGATGCCGGCGCCCTTCGAGCCCGACTGGCCCTGCAGCGCCGCCTTGATCGCGGTCATGAATCCCGCCCACGGGCGGATCTCGCCGAGGTGCAGAATGGCCTGCGACCGATCCGGATCGTAGAGCGTCAGCACCGAGGCCTGCGCGAACGAGTCGGTGGCGCCGAGTGAACCGGGATGATCCGGGTTGCCTTCGATCTTCGTCGGGCGGCCCTGGTGGCTCTCGACGAGCAGCCCGGTGGCGACGCCGCCGAGCGACATGGCCGTCGCGAAGAAGAGCGGCGTGCCCGGGATGTCCTCTTCGGGCTGGCGCACATACGGCACGATCAGCTCGGTCGGCTGCACCGTGCAGGCGCTGACGCCGGCCAGCGCCAGCGACGCGCTCATCAACTTCAGGAAGTTGCGGCGGCCGACCGGATCGTTGAACTCCGATGCGTTCGACGGGAATTCACGGTGCACGAACGCCTGGAACTCCGTGGTTTCGGCGACCGACTCGAGGCTGCGCCAGTACTGGGGGCCGCCGGCCTGTTCCAGCCGGGCGCGGATGGCCTTGATGTCGAGGGACTCTGCGCTCATGTCGTCCTTGCTGTCGTTCGTCATCACCGGTTTACCTGTGGCACACCGAGCAGCTGGTCATGTGCTCGATGCCGGCGATGTTGTATTCCTTCACGAGCTGCGGACCGAGAACGGCCTGCGCCACCGCCGGCTGATACCCCATCGTCGTCACCTGATCGCGCGGGCGGACGTACTGCGCCGGGTCGCGGTGGCAGTCGAGGCACCATTCCATCTGCAGCGTGTTCTGCTGGTACATCAGCGGCATGCGATCGACGCGGCCGTGGCACGTCTCGCAGCCGACGCCCTGCTTCACGTGGATGCTGTGATTGAAGTAGACGAAGTCCGGCAGGTCGTGGACGCGGATCCACTGCAGCGGTTTGTCCTCACGGAAGCTGGCGCGCACCGGCTCGAGATACGGGCTGGTCGACCAGATCTGCGAGTGGCAGTTGATGCAGGTCTTGGTCGGCGGAATACCGGCAGACGGCGAGATCTCGACGGCGGTGTGGCAATACCGGCAATCGATCCCGATGCCACCAACGTGATGCTGATGGCTGAACTGGACGGGCTGCTCGATGAACTGATTGGCCGACGTGACGAAATCGGAACGCTGGATGGTGAGAATCGTCCAGCCGAGGAAGGCAAGAACGAACAGCAAGGCGATGATGCTGCCCCGCGACCAGTAGTTGGCGCTTTTCGGGAATACCTGCATGTCCCCACACACTCCCTACGTAGAAACCGCAGCACTCTACCGCGATTCCGCACCCGGGAGCCAATTGTGAAAATTTTCGCAAGCAAGTTTGTATCACAGAGGCCTTGACCATTCAAGGAACCGGCTGCATATGAGATGCGTATATAAGCTGTCACCCATCCGACCGAAATGGTCGGATTATGGCGGGAAAACGCGATATGTTGCGCCTTGACCGAAGCCCGACATCAACGGGTTGCGCCCGCCAGCCCATCGCAGGGGTCTCGGCCCGTCGCCGAGAACCCGTCACGGCACAGGAACGTCTTCCCGGGAAACCGGCGGAGGGATAGAGTCTCGGCCATGACGCGCCTTTCCCGCAGCGAGTTCCTTGGCCTGGGCGCCGCGTTCGCCGGTGGCACGGCCGCCACCGCGTCCGGCTTGCAGGCCTTGGCCCAGACGCCGGCCCCCGCCGCCGCCCCCGGCACCCACGCCGACCTCATCGTCGTCAACGCCCGTGTCTACACCGTGGACACGGCGCAGCCGCGCGCCGAGGCGTTTGCCGTCCGGGACGGCCGCTTCCTCGCGGTCGGCTCGAGCGCCGACATCCGCAACCTCGCCGGACCGCGCACGCGCGTCATCGACGCCGAGGGCATGACGGTGACGCCCGGCTTCATCGACACGCATTGCCACGTGAGCGGCGTCGACGAGTTGTACAGCGTCAACTCCAACGTGCGCCGCGTTCGCGAACTGCAGGCGGCGCTGAAGGAGAAAGCCGATCGCACACCGCACGGCCAGTGGGTCGAAGGCGTGATGTTCGACGACACCAAACTCGACGTGCCGCTGACGCGCCGCGAGCTGGACGAAGTGACGCGCGATCATCCGGTGGTCGTGCGGCATCGCGGCGGTCACACCAGCTTCTACAACTCGAAGGCGTTCGAACTGGCCGGCGTGACGAAGGACACGCCGGATCCCGATCACGGACGCTTCTTCCGCGATCCGGTCAGCAACGAACACAACGGCCGCGTCGCCGAACTGGCGCGCAACGTGTTCGCGAAAGTCGGCGTGCGCGAGACGTTCACGCCCGAACAGCAGCGCGATCGCGGGCGCAGCGGCATGCGCCATATCTCGGAGCTGCTCACGGCCGCCGGTCTCACCACCGTGCACGACGCCGGCGCCAATCGCGATCGCATCGTCGCCTATCAGGACGCGCGCACCAACGGCGAACTGCGACATCGCGCGGCGTATCTCGTGCGCGGCGCCGACACGTTTGCGGGCTTCAAGGCGGCGGGCATTCACTACGGCTTCGGCGACGAATGGCTGCGCGTCGCCGGCGTCAAGTTCGCCGCCGATGGATCCGCGTCGGAACGGACGATGCGCATGAGCACGCCGTATGTCGGCACCGACGACTACGGCATCCTCACCATGACGCAGCAGGAGATCGACGATGCGGTCGAGGACGCGTGGCGTCACAACTTCCGCGTCGCCATTCACGCCAACGGCGACGTCACCATCGACATGGTGCTCAAGGCTTACGAACGTGTGCAGCAACGCTGGCCGCGTCCCGACCCGCGCAACCGCATCGAACACTGCAGTCTCGTCAATCCCGACCTGCTGAAGCGCATCAAGGCCGCCGGCGTGATTCCCACGCCGTTCTGGACCTACGCGCATTACCATGGCGAGAAGTGGAAGGAATACGGGCCCGAGCGCATGAACTGGATGTTCGCGCACAAGTCCTTCCTCGAGTCCGGCATCCCGGTGCCGGGCGCGTCGGATTACGGGCCCGGTCCGTTCGAGCCGCTGATGGCGCTGCAGAGCATGGTCACGCGGAAAGACTTCGACGGCAACGTCTGGGGCCCGCGGCAACGCGTCACCGTCGATGAAGCGCTGCTCATCGGCACGCTGCACGGCGCCTACGCGCTGCACGAAGAACACGTGAAGGGAACGATCACCGCCGGCAAGTACGCCGACTTCGTGATGCTGGCGAAGGATCCCCACGAGGTCAACCCGGACGAGATCAAGTCGATTACCGTGGCACGCACGGTCGTCGGCGGCCGGACGATGTATCCCAAGGGCGAGGTTTGATGAGCGATCGGAAATACCGGCAGCGCGGTTACCAGGACGACAAGCGCGAACGAACCGGGCCGGGACCGTCGGGCCCACGCCCCGACCGCGAGCGCGAACCCGGCGCCCCGGCCGGAGCGCGCCGCATCTCGTCCGACGGCGCCCGCAATCCGCGCATGATGGGCTACCGTGCCGTTGCCCGTTGTGCACGCTGCGGCACCTTTGTTGACTCCGAGATCCTGTCGCGCAGCCGCTGCGGCAAGTGCCAGCAGGACCTGCACGCCTGCGTCCAGTGCACGCACTTCGATCCCGGCGCGCGCTTCGAGTGCGTCCAGCCGCTCACCGCCCGCGTCGCGCCGAAGGACATCGTCAACGCCTGCGAACTCTTCGAGGCGCGCACGAGCTGGGAACGTGAAACCTCGGCCGCGGCCGGCAGCAGCCCATCCACCGGCTCACGCGAAACCGGTCAAGCCCCCGCCAACTCCGCCCGCAAAGCCTTCGACGATTTGTTCAAGTTCTAGTCGTCCCCGCCGGCGCGCTACGGCGAGGCTTCGGCCGTGTCCCGCCTCCCGCTGCCGAGTCTCTTCACCTTCCCGCCCCAGCCCCCCAGCCCTCCAAGCCCTTCAAGCCCTCCAAGCCGTCCAAGCCCTTCGCTCTTCCAGCCCTCCAGTCCCCCAGTCCTCCAGCCCTCTATAATCACGTCATGTCTCTTCTTTCCGATTCCGACGCGGCCGTGCTGCGTCAGCATCTGTCGGCGATCGACACTCCGGTGTCGGTGCTGCTCTTCACGCAGACGATTGGCGGTTCCGAAAGCGGACCCATCGCCAAGCAGGTGCTCGACGAGGTGGCCGCCCTCAACGACAAGGTCTCGGTCGTCGAGAAGAACTTCGTCCTCGATACCGAGGACCGCACCGCGTACGGTGTGGAGCGCGAGCCGGCGATGGTCATCCTGCGCAATGGCGAAGACACGCGCATGCGCTTCCTCGGCGCGCCTACCGGCTACGAGTTCGTCGCGCTGATCGAGTCGATTCTGATCGCCGGCACTGGCCAGGTGGACCTGGAGCCAGACAGCGTCGCGGCGTTGTCGGCGGTGACCGAGAAGAAAGAGATCAAGGTCTTCAGCACCCCCACTTGACCGCACTGTCCGAGGGCGGTCGTCCTCGCTCAGAAGATGGCGTTCAGCAATCCGAACATCACCACGACGGCCATCGAGGCCACGGAGTTCATGGACCTGTCGCGGCGGTATCGGGTGACCGGCGTGCCGAAGACGGTGATCAACGACGCGATCGAGATCCTCGGCGGCATTCCCGAGCCCGACTTCATCGCCCAGGCACTGGCGTCCGCGGAGTGACGCTGGCGGACGGCCACGCACGCCGCCCGGTTTTGCATTAGGCTGTCGCGCATGCCGCGACAGCCTTCCCTTCCTCTCTCGTCCTCCGTCCTCGCCCGGCGCGCGACGCGCGCGGTGCTGCTGTGCGCCAGTCTGCTCCTTGCCACCAATGCGGCTGCGCAGGGCAAGAAGGTTTACATCTCGGTCGACATGGAAGGGATCTCCGGCGTCAACGGCGACGATCAGACGGGGCCCGGCGGCGCGGAGTATGGCCGCGCCCGCAAGCTGATGGCCGAGGACGCCAACGCCGCCATCCGTGGTGCATTCGAGGGCGGCGCCACCGACGTGCTCGTCAACGATTCGCATGGTGGTCAGCGCAACCTGTTGCCCGAGGATCTCGATCCGCGCGCGCGTCTCATCAGCCACAGCTTCAAGCGCTACGGGATGATGGAAGGCCTCGACGACACCTTCGATGCCGTCATCTTCGTCGGCTATCACGCCAAGGCCGATGCGCCGCGCGGCGTCTTCGCGCACACCGGCTCCGGCGTCGTCCGCGACCTGCAGGTGAATGGACGCTCGGTCGGCGAAGGCGGCATGAACGCGGCGCTGGCGGCGTGGTTCGGCGTCCCCGTCGTGTCGGTGAGTGGAGACGACGTGGCGGTGGAAGAAGTGAAGGCGTCGGTGCCGGCGATTCGTACGGTCGCCGTGAAGCGCGCGATCAACGGCCGCGCCGTGGAACTGCGGCCGCTCGTGGACGCCCGTCGCGACATCCAGGCCGCCGCGCGCGATGGCGTGAAGGCGGCGACGAAGACCAAGCCTGAGCGCGTGCCGGCGTATCAGGTGCGGATGCAGTTTCGGAACTACTTCATTCCGGAAGTCGCCGATGCCTTCGAGGAAATGACGCTGGTCGCTCCGGACACGGTGCAGTTCTCGCGTCCGACGATGCCGGAAGCGTATCGGTTGATTCGCGTGCTGTATCGCTTCATCAACACGAATTGAGCGGCGACGCGATCATCGTGATCGCGCGGGCGGCTTGCGCGCCGGCCGAGGGGAGCGGCGAGCTGGTGGCGAAGTCTCTCGCGTGCGCCGCGGCGCCCGGACGTGTCGCGCGCGATCGTCGGCAGCGCGATCGAACACCGCTACGGCCTCCAGATGCTCGGTGTGCGGGAACATGTCCACGCCGGCGATACGCCGCAGCGCGTAGCCGCCGCGCGCGAGTCGCGGCAGCTCCTCCGCCAGTCGTTCCGGATTGCACGACACATACACAATCCGCGGTGCGCCGATGCCGCACACGTGATCAATCACGACGTCGGGCGTACCCTGCCGCGGCGGATCGAGAATGACGACGTCGTAGGGATCTGTCTTGCCCTGAGCGTAGTCGAAGGGGGCGGCGCGGCGAATCGCATCTTCCGTGCGCGCCGCGATCAGCCTGATCGATCCGCGCGGCAACCGGTTGAGCCGCGCGTTGGCTTCCGCATCCTCCACGGCCTGGCGGTTGCTCTCCACGGCGGTGACGACCGCGCCCTGACGCGCGAGGGGAATGGCGAAGAGGCCGCTGCCGCTGTAGAGATCGAGCACGCGACGCGCCGGCCCCACCTCGGCGAGGACGATGCGCAGCAGTTCGCGCGCGGCCCGCACGTTGGTCTGGAAGAACGCCGTAGGCGAGATGAGGAACGAGTGTCCCAGCACGTCCTCGCGGACGTGACTGCGTCCGGCGATGCGCTGCGTGAAGTCGCCGACCATATAGGGGCCGGGACGATCGTGGATGTTGAGGAAGAAGCCGTCGGGCCCTTCGTGTGAATCCAGCAGCGCGCGGATCGGCGCCCGCAGCGCCTTGTGATTCGCCGTCACCACCAGCATCATCACCGCCTCGCGCTCATCGTCTGTGGTGCGGACGAGGACGTGGCGCAGGATGCCGGCCGGCACGTGGCTGGCCGCCAGGCGATCGCGCAGCGCAAACGCCAACTGGTTGCCGCGCTCGCTGTGCGCCGGGCATTCCTCCACGGCGATCACCGACTGTGATCCGGCGCGGTAGTGGCCCATCACGATCCGTCCGCCGCGGCTGGCGGGATCGAACGTGAAGGCCACCTTGTGGCGGAAGTGTTCGTCGATCGGTGACGGCGCCAGGCTGACAGGCACGTGCGGGAACCACCGGCGCAACTGCGCCAGCTTGGTGTCCACTTGCGCCGTGTAGGGGGCGGCGAGACTGCACCCGCCGCACGTCCCGAGGTGCCGGCAGGTCACGCGCGCCCCTGAGCGGTCAGGCCCTCAGCGGACCGCCAGCAGTTCGACTTCGAACAGCAGCGTCGCGTTGGGCGGGATGACGCCGCCGGCGCCGCGGGCGCCGTAGCCCATGTCGGGCGGGATGGTCAGCACGCGCGTGCCGCCGACCTTCATGCCCTTGACACCTTCGTCCCAGCCGCGAATCACCTGACCGGCACCGAGGCCGAATTCGAACGGCTCGTTCCGATCCTTCGAACTGTCGAACTTCGCGCCTTTGTGATCGGTCGCGCTGGCGTCGTACAGCCAGCCCGTGTAATGCACGACGACGTTCTTGCCGGAGACGGCTTCGGCGCCATTGCCGGGGACGGTATCGACGGATTGAAGAGCCATGGGCGGTGCCTGTCCTCCGCACGCCGCCAACAGGAGGACGAGGAGCGTGCTGGTGAGCGTGGTCATGATGGTGAATCTGGTGAGGTGGTGATCTGGTGAGGTGGTGATCAAGGTGGAGATCTTACGATCGAATGATCTATCTGGTGATCGGGGATCTGGAAGGCTGGAAGTCTGGGGGGCTGGGGGGCGCGGATCAAGCGCTGACGCGGCTCCATGATGCGGCGCGGCGCGCCAACTCGTCGCAGACGTTTGGCCACTCGTGGAGCGTCGCTGGATCGAAGTCGGCGCCGTTGGGCCACACCAGCGTGCCGGCCTCCGGATCCAGCTGCACCTGGTTGAACAGGAGCGGATCCGTCAGTGGCCCATACAACTCGCCAGCGAGCACAGGCCGGAAGTCGATGACCTGTTCGGAGCGATCCTCGAAGGTCAGCCGGATGGCGTAAGGGCCGACCAGTTCGAACGCCTCGACGCGGTGGATCGGGTGCGTCATCGAGCTATTGTAGCGGCGCAATGGGCACCGCGGACTGGCCGGCTTGCAGCCGGTTCCAGTCGTCCAGCAGCTCGCGCTGGCGCAACTCAGCCCACGCCTCGACCAGGCGGCGCTGGGCTCGCGGCAGTTCGCCGGCGATGAGCTCGACGGGAGAGATGCCGGACACGGCCGCCTGTCCCTGATAGTAGGCGTGGAAGTGCGGCATGTGGTGGACGGCGCCGACCTCCACAAACATGCGGATGATGATTCCAAAGAACCGGCTGATCTCAGGCATCGGCCGAGCCTTGTGTGGATCGCGCTGGCGAAGGCCCGGTCACACGCGAAGGTCGCCGGCGGTGCCTGCGAGTTGCGGTCCTGGTCTTGGAGAGGATTGCGAGTCGCTTGGGCCCAGACATACGACTGGCTGCAACAAGATTCGAGCCGTCACAGTCGGCGGCCCAATCAGAGAGATCGGTACCCGTCCTCTGCTTTGGGATCGCGATTTCTGGTGTCGTGCAGTCGCCCAGGGATTGCAGATTCTGCGATACCGCCGCGGGCCTGGCTTCCCGCCTTCAAACGCTGAAGGTCAAGCCAAGCGGCGGTTCGCGCCAGACGCGATCGATGACGGCGAGATGGGACGTGAACGGGTAAGATCGAGAGACACACGCCGGAGGGATGGCCGAGCGGTCGATGGCGGTGGTCTTGAAAATCACTGTGCCCGAAAGGGCACCGGGGGTTCGAATCCCTCTCCCTCCGCCAACCCCTTCCCGATCAGCCGGCCTGCTACCTGGTCGAACCGTCCGGTCCAATCACTTCACGTCCACCCATGAAGGGGCGGAGGGCTTCGGGGATCGTGATCGTCCCGTCGGCCTGCTGGTAGTTCTCGAGGATCGCAATCAGCGTCCGGCCCACCGCAAGGCCTGAACCGTTCAGCGTGTGCACGTGCTCGGCCTTGCCCGTGCCCTGCGGGCGGAACTTGATGTTGGCCCGCCGCGCCTGGAAGGCTTCGCAGTTCGAACAGGACGAAATCTCGCGATAGGCGTTCTGGCTCGGCAGCCACACCTCGATGTCATACGTCTTCGCCGCCGAGAAGCCCATGTCGCCCGTGCACAGCACCATCGTGCGATACGGCAGGCCGAGCAACTGCAGCACGCGCTCGGCGTTGGCGGTGAGCGCGTCGAGTTCGTCGTACGAGGTGTCCGGCGTGGTGAACTTCACCAGTTCCACCTTGTCGAACTGATGCTGGCGAATCAGGCCGCGCACATCGGCGCCGTACGATCCGGCTTCGCTGCGGAAACATGGCGTGTAGGACGTGTACTTGAGCGGCAGGCGACGACCATCCAGGATCTCGCCGCGGTGCAGGTTCGTCACCGGCACTTCCGCCGTCGGGATGAGATAGAGATCCCACTCGCCGGCGATCTTGAAGAGGTCTGGACCGAACTTCGGCAACTGCCCGGTGCCGTAGAGCGTGGCGCTGGAGACGAGGAACGGCGGTTCGACTTCCGTGTAGCCGTGCTCGCCCGAGTGCAGCGTCAGCATGAAGTTGATCAGCGCCCGTTCGAGCTGCGCGCCGGCGCCGATGAGAAACGCGAAGCGCGATCCCGACACCTTGGTGGCGCGATCGAAGTCGATGATGCCCAGCTCGGGGCCGAGATCCCAGTGCGCCTTCGGCGTGAAGTCGAACACGCGCTGCTCGCCCCACGTGCGCACCACCTGGTTGTCGGCGGCGCTGGTGCCACGCGGCACCGACGCATGCGGCAGGTTGGGCAGCACGTCGAGGATCTGCGTGCGCTGGCGCTCGGTTCCTTCGAGCTCGAACTCGAGCTGCTTGATGCGCTGCGCGCGCTGCTTGTTGGCCTCGAAGATGTGCGAGGCGTCGAGCCCCTGCCGCTTGGCCCGCGCCACTTCGTCGCCGGCGGTGTTCTGCTCGCGTTTGAGCCCTTCCACCTGCGGAATCAACCGGCGGCGGTGCGCCTCGAACGACGCCAGCTGCTCGAGTTCCGTCGAAGCGTCGAGGCCGCGGGAAAGCAGGCCCTGGCGCACCTCGTCGAGATGGTCGCGAACGAATACGGGATCGAGCATCGCTGGACTATTCTAAGCGGATGCCGTCTTCCGTCCGCAAAGCCGTCTTCCCTGCCGCCGGTCTGGGCACGCGCTTCCTGCCCGCCACCAAGGCACAGCCGAAGGAAATGCTGCCGCTCGTCGACAAGCCGACCATCCAGTACGGCGTCGAAGAGGCCGTGGCCTCGGGGGTCTCGAACATCATCCTCGTCACCGGCCGCGGCAAGAACGCCATCGAGGATCACTTCGACGTCGCCGCCGAACTCGAAACCTTCCTCGAAGCGCGCGGCAAGACGGAACAGCTCGAGGAGATCCGCAAGATCTCCAGCATGATCAACGTCTCGTACGTCCGGCAGGGCGAACCCCTTGGTCTCGGCCATGCGGTGCTGGTCACCGAAGCGCTCGTCGCCGGCGAACCCTTCGCCGTCATCCTCGGCGACGATGTGATCGACGCCGAGCCGCCGGCGCTGCAGCAGATGATCGAGGTGTTCGAGCGCGCGCAGGGCCCGGTCATCGCCGTCGAACGCGTCCCCGACGATCAGGTCTCCAGCTACGGCATCGTCGATTGCGAGCCGGCGCCGGAACTGGGGCCGCGCGTGTTCCGCATCAAGGATCTGGTGGAGAAGCCGCCGCGCGACGAAGCGCCGTCGAACCTGGCGATCATCGGCCGCTACGTGCTGACGCCGGACATCTTTCCGGCGCTGCACGAAACCAGCCGCGACAAGTCGGGCGAGATCCAGCTCACCAACGGCATGCGCCGCCTGCTGCAGTCGCGGCCGCTCTACGCCTACGAGATCGACGGCGTGCGCCACGACACCGGCAACAAGCTCGGATTCCTGAAGGCAGTGGTCTACTTTGCGATGAAACGGCCGGACCTGGCCGGGCCGTTCCGCGACTATCTCGACTCGCTCAATCTTTTGCCGAAGTCGAAGGCGTAGTACTGGCGGCGGTGTCCGTTTTCGCCGGCGTCGCGTCGGCCTTCGTCCCGCTCTCGCTGCCGGACGAAGATGACGAGTCGGTTTTGCCTGGCGCCGCCTTGCTGGCCTCGGAGGATCCGCTGCGGGCGTAGTCGGTGATGTACCAGCCGGAGCCCTTGAACTGAATCGCCGGCGACGACAACAGCTTCTGGACGCTGCCGCCGCATTTCGGACACACCTCGATCGGCGCGTCGGAGAACTTCTGGATCACCTCGAAGCGATGACCGCACGCGTCGCACTGATACTCGTAAAGCGGCATGAACCCACTACTCCAGAACGTCACCGTCGGCTGAGGCGAGCATCAGCCGGCGAAGGGCGGGGAAGGGCGCGGCGCCCTGCGCCAGGAACGCGTCGTGGAAGGCGCGCAGCGACGGCTTGCCGCTCTGTTCTTCCTGCCAGTCGCGCCGCAGCTTCAGCAGCATCAGCTTGCCGGCGGAATACACCAGATACGTCGGATCGAAGGTGCCACGCTCGGCCTCACGCCGCGCCGCCGCGTCTTCGAGAAACGCTTCTTCCTTGAAGAAGCGCACGCCCTGTTCCACCGACCAGTCATCCGTGTGCAGGCGGATGCCGACGACGAAGCGCGCGAGACGGATGAGCGCTTCGCCGAGCTGGCCAAGCTTCATGGCGTGATCGCCGCGGCCGAAGCCGGCTTCGAGCATCATCTGCTCGCAGTAGTGCGCCCAGCCTTCGATGTAGGACGAAGGCATGAAGAGCGTCGACCGTCGCACCTTCGAGGTGACACGGCGCAGGTGCTGGTAGTGCAGGTAGTGACCTGGATAGACCTCGTGCATCGAGATCGTCCACAGCGTCGGGACGTTGAAGTCGCGCAGGTGCTCGAGCTTGCGCTCGTCGGGCCACGAGGCGTCGGCGTCGGTCAGGTAATACATGGCGCGCGAGACGCGCGTTTCGAACGGGCCAGGCGTCCACATGCTGGCAAACGACCAGCGGAAGAACTCGGGCGTGGCGGCCACGGCAATGTCGTCGCCGTCGGGGACGTCCATGACGTTGCTGCGCGACAGGAACGTGCGGAGTTCGTCGAGTTGACCGCGCGCCGTGTCGATCAGCGTGCCGGGCGCCGGGTGCCGGGCCCGCGTCGCCTTCCAGATCTCCATCGGGTCGCCGGGGCCGATGCGGCCGGCCACCTCGCGGAACTCGTCCTGCGTCGCCTGAATTTCGCGCATGGCGATGGCGAGCAGGCGCTCGACCGGGACGTTCAGGCCTTCCTCGAGGCGCAGCTTCTGCTCGAAGGTGTCGGTGCCGAGGCGGAAGGTGCCCTTGGCCCGGGGGCGGAGGTCGTTGTCGAGATAGTCGATGTAGGCGCCGACGGCCTGGACGGCTTCGGTGGACGCGTCGGCCAGGTCGGCCAGCAGGTGCAGGTCGTCGACGCCGGAAAAGGCGCGGGGAAGATCGGCGTCGATGAAGGTCTTGACGCCGCGCCAGGTGTCGAGCCCGACCTTGACGAAGATGGCCGGGGGTTCCTTGACGTTGTCGCGAGCCGCCTGAATCAGCCGCGGCACCTGCCGCAGCTTCGACAGCACGCGGCGGGCGCGTTCTTCCTCGGACGCGTAGGTGAAGATGGCCTGCGCCGCCAGGCTCGAGGCGAGAATCTCGCCGTAGAGATGCGGGTTCCGCTCCCAGGTCCGCGTGCCTTCCAGCTCGAGCATCCGGGACCGGATGTTGGCGCCGACGCTGGTATGGTCCACCTGCTCGTGCAGGGGCAGGCCCTCGGTGGGGATGGCGTCGAGCCGCCGTGAGAAGCCGGCCAACGCGCTCAGGTGCCGGTCGATGGCGCCGCGGCGGTAGTCCTCGAGAAGATCGTCGTGGAGGTGCACGCCGTCGAGGGTGGCATTGGTCGGACAGGTCTCGTAGAGATACGCGACGTAGTCGTCGACGAAATGGCTGAGTGGTTCCGCAGCGTGCATTGTGAGGTGACAGGCCGCACCCTCCGACGAGCGGCCATCCCCCAAGGTTACAATAAAATATGGCCGGTACGTTGTTCGTCGTCGCCACGCCGATCGGCCATCTCGAAGACATCTCGGCCCGGGCGCTGCGCGTGCTCGGGTCGGTGGATCTCGTGGCTGCCGAAGATACCCGCCGCACCGGCAACCTGCTGCGGCACTTCGGGTTGACGACGCGGTTGACCAGCCTGCACGCCCACAACGAGCATCACAAGGCCGCGGAGATCGTCGAGGTGCTGCGCGGCGGTCAGTCGGTGGCGCTGGCGTCGGATGCCGGGACGCCGGGGATCTCCGATCCCGGGGCGACGCTCGTCCGCCTGGCTCGTGAGGCCGGCGTTCGAGTGGAAGGAATTCCAGGTCCCAGCGCGGTGGCGCTGGCGATGTCGGTGGCCGGACTGGCCGATACCACGTTTGCGTTTGCGGGATTCCCGCCCAATAGGGGTAAAGACCGAAAACAGTGGTTTGCAAAGGTGGATACCTATCGCCAGCTCGGTCCGGTGGTCTGTTTCGAAGCACCGCACCGCCTGCACGCCACCTTGCGGCAACTATTTGATTCGGTCAAACAGCCAATTATTCTGTTTCGCGAGCTGACCAAGGTCCATGAAGAGGTGGCGATCGGGGATCCAGACACCTTGATCGCCCGGTTCGCCGAACCGGTTGGCGAGTTCACGTTGGTGATTCCCGCTGCCAGGGCCGCGACCGAAGACAAACCCGAGATTGACGTCGAGGCGATGAGAACAGAAATCGGGCAAATGACCACGAGCGGCACGGCCGGTAGCAGGCGCGATGCCGCTCGACAGATCGCCGAACGCCTGGGACTCTCGACCAGGCAGGTCTACGACCTCACCCGAGACTAACGCCCCGCTTTCCGAAAGCCGAAACACCCAACCGTGAGCTCCAGCCCTACCCATATCGTCGTCCTGGCCGCCGGCAAGGGCACGCGAATGAAGTCCGCCAGACCCAAGGTGCTGCACCCGGCTGGGGGGATGTCGCTCATCCAGCGCGTGCTCCGGACCGCCGCCACCGTGAACCCGGCCACCGTCACCGTGGTGGTGGGGCATGAAGCCGACGCCGTTCGCGCCCACCTGGGCCGCGCGCCGGGCCTCTCGACCGTCGTCCAGGAGCCACAGCTCGGGACCGGACACGCCCTGCTTCAGGCCGAACCGCCACTGGAGGGACAGACCGGCACCGTCATTCTTTTGTCGGCCGACGTCCCGCTGCTGAAACCGGCCACGCTCCGCGCCCTGCTCGACACCCACGAACAGAGCGGCGCCGCCGCCACCGTCGTCACGGCGATGATGCAGCGGCCCTACGGTTACGGGCGGATCGTGCGCGTGGGCGGCGACATCGCCCGGATTGTCGAGGAACGCGACGCCTCGCCGGCGGAACGCGAGATCAAGGAGATCAACGCCGGCATCTACGCCTTCGACCTGGCGCCGCTGTTTGCCGCGTTGAAGAGTATCGGGGCCGAGAACGCGCAGGGCGAATACTACCTGCCCGATCTCGTCGGCATCTACCGGCGCCAGCGCCGCGGCGTGGCCACATGGACGGTGAGCGACGCCAACGAGATCCGCGGCGTCAACAGCCGCAGCGAACTGGCAGAGGTGACACGCATGGTACGGCAGCAGAAGAACGAGGAGTTGATGGCCGCGGGCGTCACGCTGATGGACCCGGCCACCACCTACGTCGACATCGACGTCCAGGTCGGCGCCGACACGGTGCTGTATCCCGGCGTCATCCTCGAAGGATCGACGACCATCGGCACGGCCTGCGCCATTCACGCCGGCGTCCGCCTGACCAACGCCACCGTCGGCGATCGCGTCGTCATTCTCGACCACTGCGTCGTCGTTGACGCGTCGATTGCGAACGACGGGCACGTCGGTCCATTCGCGCATTTGCGCCCCGGGACAGTGATGGGCGAGGGCGCGCGCGTCGGCAACTTCGTCGAACTCAAGAAAACGACAATGGGTGCGGGAGCGAAGGCGAATCACCTGGCGTACATCGGCGATGCGACGATTGGCGAGAAGGCCAACATCGGCGCCGGCACCATCACCTGCAACTACGACGGCACGCACAAGCATCAGACCACCGTCGGCGCCGGCGCGTTCGTCGGCAGCAATTCAACACTCGTCGCGCCGGTCACCATCGGCGACAACGCCTATGTGGCGGCGGGATCGGCGATCACCAGCGACGTGCCTGCCGACGCCCTGGCGATCGGGCGGTCGCGCCAGCAGAACAAGGACGGCTGGGCGAAAGAGCGACGCGATCGCCTCGCGAAGGCGTCAGAGTAGGACACGCGAATCATGTGCGGCATCATTGGCTACATCGGACCGAAGCCGGTCGTCCCCATCATCATCGACGGCCTGCGCCGGCTCGAATATCGTGGCTACGACTCCGCCGGTATCGCGGTCGTCGATCAGGGGCAGATGCAGGTGCGGCGCAGCGCCGGCAAACTGTCGAACCTCGAAACCGCGCTCGGGCGCGATCCGCTGGCGGGCCAATACGGCCTCGGCCATACCCGCTGGGCGACACACGGGCGACCCACCGAAGAGAACGCACATCCACACCGCGATGGCTCGGGCCGCATCGTCGTCGTTCACAACGGCATCATCGAGAACTATCTCGAGTTGAAGCGTGATTTGACCGCGCGCGGTCATCGCTTCGAGTCGGAAACCGACACCGAAGTGGTGGCGCACCTCGTCGAGGACGAGTGGAAGAACGACGGCTTGGAGAAGGCGGTGCAGCGCGCGATGGCGCGGGCGCGCGGGTTGTTCGCGCTGGTGCTGCTGTCGGCCGACGATCCCGGCAAGCTCGTCGCCGTCCGCAACGGCCCGCCGATCGTCGTCGGCATCGGCGAGGCTGAGTTCTTCGTCGCCAGCGACGTGCCGGCGATCCTCGCGCACACGCGCAACGTCGTCTTCATGGACGACCGCGAGATGGTGGTGGTCACCGCCGAGGGTGCGAAGTTCTTCGGCCTCGACGGCGTTCCGCATGAACACGCACCGACGCGCGTCACGTGGGATCCGGTGATGGCCGAGAAGGCCGGCTACAAGCACTTCATGCTCAAGGAGATCATCGAGCAGCCGCACGCGCTGCGCGAGACGATCCTCGGGCGCGTGTCGGTGGACTCGGCCCAGACGTTCCTCGGCGAGATCGGCATCCCGGAGAAGGACCTGGCGGCCGTCACCAAGGTGATGATGTTGGCGTGCGGCACGTCGTGGCACGCCGCGCTCGTTGGCAAGTTCATGATCGAGGAACTCGCCCGTGTTCCTGTTGAAGTGGACTACGGCTCCGAGTTTCGCTATCGCAATCCCATCGTCGACAAGCAGACGCTGGCCGTGGCGATCACGCAGTCCGGCGAGACAGCCGATACACTCGCCGCGCTCCGCGAGGCGAAGGCCAAGGGCGCGCGCAGCATCGCCATCTGCAACGTCGTCGGCAGTATGGCCACGCGCGAGGCCGAAGGCACGATCTACACGCACGCCGGTCCGGAGATTGGCGTCGCCTCGACAAAGGCGTTCACCACGCAACTCGTGGCGCTGTATCTGCTGGCGCTGCGGCTGGCGGAAGTGCGCGGCACGCTGTCGGCCGAGCAGCGGCGCGAGGCCATCGAAGCGTTGATGGCGCTGCCGACCGTGATCGAGGGCGCGCTGAAAGCGTCGAAGGTCACCGAAGAGATTGCGGCGCGCTTCCATTCGCGCAAGGACTTCCTGTATCTCGGCCGCGGCGTGAACTATCCGATCGCGCTCGAAGGCGCACTCAAGTTGAAGGAGATCTCGTACATCCACGCCGAAGGTTATCCAGCCGGCGAGATGAAGCACGGCCCGATCGCGCTCATCGACGAGGAGATGCCGGTAGTGGCACTGGCGCCGCGCGACGCGGTGTTCGAGAAGATGCTCGGCAACATCCAGGAAGCCAAGGCGCGCGGGGGCTCGGTGATCGCCGTCACCACCGAAGGTGACGACACGCTCGACGAGCTGCTCGATCCGGCAGTAGACGCGAAGATCGCAATTCCTGCAACGAGTCCGCTGCTCACGCCAGTCGCGATCACCATTCCTCTGCAACTGCTGTCGTACCACATCGCGGTGCGCCGCGGCTGTGACGTCGATCAACCGAGGAATCTCGCGAAGAGCGTCACGGTAGAATAGGAAGGTTGGACCTCCTCTCTTCCCTCAACACCGAACAGCAGCAAGCCGTCCGTCACACTGAAGGCCCGCTGCTCATCCTTGCCGGCGCGGGTTCTGGGAAGACGCGCGTCATCGCGCACCGCATCGCCTACATGGTGTCGGAGCACGCCGCGCATCCCGAAGAAGTGATGGCGGTGACCTTCACCAACAAGGCGGCGGGCGAAATGCGCGAGCGCGTGCAGGCGCTGCTCGACATCGACTGCCGGCCGATGTGGATCGCCACGTTTCACGCGATGTGCGCGCGACTGTTGCGCCGCGAAGCGCCGCACATCGGTCTCAGCCGCGACTTCACCATCTACGACTCCGCCGATCAGCAGTCCGTCGTCAAGCAGCTGGTGAAGGACTACGGCATGGACGACGCGACGTATCAGGCGCGGATGGTCCTGAGCCGCATCAGCTCGGCGAAGAATCGCATGGAAGGCCCCGAGGCCTTCGAGAATACGTGGAACCCGCGCGACCGAGAGATTGGTCGCCTGTTCACCGGCTATCGCAAGGCCCTCACTGACGCCAGCGCGCTGGACTTCGACGATCTGCTATTGAAGACGGTCGAACTGTTCGAGAAAAGCCCAGCCGTGCGCGATCGCTACGCGCGCCGCTTCCGCTACGTGATGGTGGACGAGTATCAGGACACCAACCGTCCGCAGTACCTCCTCATCAAACAGCTTGCCGGCGTGCACCGCAACCTCTGCGTCGTCGGCGATCCGGATCAGTCCATCTACAAGTGGCGCGGCGCCGACCTGCGCAACATCATGGACTTCGAGGAAGACTTTCCCGAAGCGATGGTCGTGCGCCTCGAGCAGAACTACCGCTCGACGCAGGTGATCCTCGATGCCGCATCGGCGGTGATTGCCAACAACAAGAACCGCAAGGCGAAGGTGCTCTGGACCGACCGCAAGGGCGGCACGAAGATCACCTACTTCCGCGCCGCCGACGAGCTCGAGGAAGCCGACTTCATCACGCGCGTCGCCCGCAAGAGCATCGAAGACGACGTCAACGCGACGATGGCGGTGTTGTATCGCACCAACGCGCAATCGCGTTCGGTGGAAGACGGCCTGCGTGCGGCGGGCATTTCCTACGCGGTCCTCGGCGGCGTCGGCTTCTACGAACGCAAGGAAATCAAGGACGCGCTCAGCTACCTGAAGCTGATCCTCAACCCGCACGATGATGTCGCGTTGCGCCGTGTGATCAACACGCCGCCGCGCGGGATCGGCAAAGGCGTGCTGGACGCGCTGGATCAGGTGGACGCCGGCCAGGTGCCGGACGATCTGCCTCCGCTGCTGGTCGGTCTTCAGCCCGAGGTGACGGCCAACTCGCTGTGGGCGCGGCTGGTCACGGCCGTCGATCAGCGCCTGCTCAATCCGCGTCAGGTGGCGTCGCTGGCGGCGTTTCGCGATCTCATCACCGCGCTGTCGGACACCGCGCGGCGTGAAACCGTGGCCATCACGCTCGGCAAGGCGCTCGATCAATCCGGATACCTCCGCGATCTGCGTGAGGACCGCAGCGAGGAATCCGAGGCGCGCATCGAGAACCTGATGGAACTGGTGAACGCCGCCAAGGAATACGAGGCGCGCGAACTGGAAACATCGCTCGGCGGCTTCGTCGATCGTCTGGCGCTGTTGTCAGACGTGGACAAGGATCAGGGCGCCGACAAGGCTCGCGTGCTGATGATGACGCTGCACTCGGCCAAGGGACTCGAGTTTCCTGTCGTCGTGCTGGCCGGTCTCGAAGAAGGCTTGTTTCCGCACTCGCGGGCCCGCGAAGACGAGGCGGAACTCGAAGAGGAGCGGCGTCTCTGCTACGTCGGGATCACGCGCGCGCGGAAGCGCCTGGTACTGACGAGCGCGGCCCGGCGTCGAGTGTTCGGCGAGTATCAGAACACCGAGGCGTCACGCTTCATCGAAGAGATTCCACCAGACCTGATCGAGCAGGAGTTCTCGTCGGTGTCGCAGCCGTTCCGCGCCACGCGTGGCGGCTGGGAGTATCGCGCCAACCCGTATGCGCGGCCGCCGAAGCGTCCGGACCGCGTGCGCGAAGACACGCCGCCGCCGTTCATGTACGAGGACGAGGATCAGCGCGGCGGGTTACGGCCCGGCAGCAAGGTGAAACACGGGCAGTTCGGCGTCGGGACGGTAATCAGCGTCGAGGAACTGGACGACGATCAGAAGCTCGTCGTCCGATTCCTGTCGGTGGGGCAGAAGACGCTGCGGGCGAAATTCGCCCGCCTCGAACGCGCCTGATTTCGACACGCTGCTTCGGCTGCGTGTTCCCGCCTCCCGCCTCCCGCTTGCCCTGAGCGACTCGCCGTCGGTCGTGCTCGGGGCGAGGCTGGTCGAATGGCCTCCCGACGTGGTTCACAGTCCCGCGATCTTCGTGATGATCCACTTGCCTTCGCGCGGCGTGCCGCCCTGCGTGCCGACGATGCGCGACATGGTGATCACCAGGTCCTTCTCGGACGTCTGATCCAGCGGATCCTTCACCTGCGCCTTGATGGCGACGTCCTTGTTCACCATGTTGCCGTCGAACGTCTTGACGTCGAACTTGTCCTGTCCGGGCTGATCGAGCGACGCCGCGGCCGGACCGGTGGCCGCGGTGATCGCCGCCTTGGTCGTGCCGAGGTTCTTGACGAACGTCGCCGTGTCGGCGCGCCACTTGTCCCAGATCGGCTTCACCGCCTGCTGTTCGCGCGTCAGCTTGGCGGTGGGATCGTTCTCCAGCTTGAGGATCTGCTCGATCACCGTGATGTTGGCGTTGGAGTAGGCACGCTTCTGCGCCTGGAACTCGGCTTCGGCGACGCGTGCCTGCTCGGCGGCATCGAGCAGCGCCTTGAAGTTGAGCGGCACCGTCTGTTCGGGACCTACCGACGTGATGGTGAAGTCCTCGACCGAGCCCTGGGTCCGCGGATCGAGCGACACGCTCGCCATCATTGCCGTCGTGTTGTTGTCGCGGTTCCTGGCGGCGCGGAAGAACTGCGTCAGCATCTGCTGTTCGGGCGGCCGCGAACATGCGATCTCCAGTGCCACCACCGGAAAGAGCAGCACGGCTACCTTCAGCGCAATGGGCATCCTCGACTGAATCATGATCGGACTCCTGTCGTGTGGACGCGGGATCTCGCCCGCGCGTATCAGGCTTCTTCGTCGCGTTCCGTTTCGTCCGGCGCCGGTGCGTCCGCCGCGGGCGAATCGGCCGGCGTGGTTTCACCAGGCGTCAGCTCCACGGCATCCGTCGTCTCGGCCGATTCCTCTTCGCTCTTCGGCACCAGCGCCACCGACACGACGCGGTCGGACCCATCCAGGTCCATCAAGCGGACGCCCTGCGTGGCGCGCCCCGCGGTGCGAATCTGGTTCGCCGGCGTCCGCAGGATCTTGCCCTGCTCGGTGATGACGAGCAACTCCTCGTCCTCGCGCACCTGCGCGATGTTGACGACGCGGCCGTTCTTCTCGGTGACTTCGACGTTCTTGACGCCCAGGCCGCCGCGGCCCGTCACCCGGTATTCCTCGAGCACCGTCTGCTTGGCGTAACCGCGTTCGGTGACGGTCAGCAGCGCGCCGCCGGGTTTGGCCACCTGCATCGCCACCACTTCGTCGCCCTCGCGCAACTGGATGCCGCGCACGCCGTACGCCGTGCGGCCCATCGCCCGCACTTCGTTCTCGGGGAAACGGATCGCCTTGCCGTCACGCGTGCCGATAAAGACTTCGCTGGCGCCATCCGACAACTGAATCGCCATCACGGCGTCGCCGTCGTCCACACCCATCGCGATGATGCCGCCGGCGCGCGGGTTGCTGAACGCCGACAGTTCGGTTTTCTTGATGGTGCCGCCGCGCGTGCCCATGACGATGAAGTGGCTGTCGTCGAAGTCGCGCACCGCCACCATGTCGGCGATCTTCTCGCCGGGCTCCATCTGCACGAGGTTGGCGATCGACTTGCCGCGCCCGTCGGCGCCGACGTCCGGAATCTCGTGGACCTTGAGCCAGTAGACGCGGCCGCGATCGGTGAACACCATCAGGAACGCGTGCGTCGAGGCCACGAACAGGTGATTGACGACGTCCTCTTCGCGCGTGCGCATGCCGATGCGGCCCTTGCCGCCGCGGCGCTGCAGGCGATAGGTGGTCGTCGGCGTGCGCTTGATGTAGCCGGTATCGGTGACCGTCACCGCGACGTCTTCGTCGGCGATCAGGTCCTCGATGCTGAACTCGCTCTCGTCCTCGATGATCGTGGTCCGCCGCGGGTCGTCGAACTTCGCCTGCACGGCGCGCAGTTCGTCGACGATGATCTGCAGCAGCAACTGCTGGTTGGCGAGAATCGAGCGGAGCCGCTCGATCAACTTCATCAGCTCGGCCAGTTCGTCGAGGATCTTCTGCCGCTCGAGGCCGGTGAGGCGCTGGAGCTGCATGTCGAGAATGGCCTGCGCCTGGATCTCGCTCAACCCGAACTGCGTGACGAGGCCGGCCTTCGCCTCGACCGGGTTCTTCGATCCGCGGATCAGCGTGATCACCGCGTCGAGGTGATCGAGCGCGATGCGCAGGCCTTCGAGGATGTGCGCGCGCGCTTCGGCCTTGCGCAGCTCGAACTCGATCCGCCGGCGCACCACTTCGCGCCGGAACTCGATGAAGTGCTCGATGATCTCGAGCAGCGACAGCACGCGCGGCCGGGCGCCGACGATCGCCAGCAGGATGATGCCGAAGGTCTGCTGCAGTTGCGTGTGCTTGTAGAGGTTGTTGAGCACCACCTCGCCGACTTCACCGCGCTTCAATTCGACGACGATGCGCATGCCGTCGCGGTCCGATTCGTCGCGGATGTCGGAGATGCCTTCGATGGTCTTCTCGCGCACGAGATCCGCCATGCGCTCGAGCAGGTTCTTTTTGTTGACCTGATAGGGAATCTCGGTGATGACGATCTGCTGCCGATCGCCCTTCTTCATCTGCTCGATCTCGGCCCTGGCGCGCACCTGGATGCCGCCGCGGCCGGTGAGGTAGGCCTCGTGGATGCCGCGCCGGCCGACGATGGAGCCGCCGGTCGGGAAGTCGGGGCCGGGCACCATCCGCAGCAACTCGCGGAACTTCTCTTCGCGCGTCAGCTTCGGCGCATCCTCGCCGACCATGATCGTCTTCTCGATGACCCAGACGACGGCGTCGATCACTTCCCGCATGTTGTGCGGCGGGATGTTGGTGGCCATGCCGACGGCAATGCCGGTGGAGCCGTTGACGAGCAGGTTCGGGAACGCGGTCGGCAGGACGGTGGGTTCTTCCGCCGTCTCGTCGAAGTTGGGGACGAAGTCGACCGTGTCCTTGTCGAGGTCCTCCATCATCGCTTCGGCCAGCGCTTCGAGCCGCGCTTCCGTGTAGCGATAGGCCGCCGGCGGATCACCGTCCACCGAACCGAAGTTGCCCTGGCCATCCACCAGGGTCTTGCGCATGTTGAAGTCCTGCGCCAGGCGCACCAGCGTGTCGTAGGCCGGGGCGTCGCCGTGCGGGTGATAGTTACCGATGACTTCGCCGACGATCTTCGCGCACTTGCGATACGCGCGGTTGCTGGCCAGGCCCATCTGCCGCATCGCGAACAGCACGCGGCGATGCGCCGGCTTCAGGCCGTCGCGGACGTCCGGTAGCGCACGCCCGATGATCACGCTCATCGCGTAATCCAGGTACGAGCGCTTCATCTCGTCTTCGATGTTGACGGGGAGTCGCGTGTCGGTGGACATCAGGCAGGCACTGCGAAAGTCAGAATGGAGAAGTCAGGTTCAGGGATCAGAGGTCAGCCGTCAGCAATCAGATATCGAGGTTCCTGACGTCCAGTGCGTTGTCTTCGATGAACTTGCGGCGCGGTTCGACCTGATCACCCATCAGCGTGGTGAACATCTGATCCGCTTCCGTGCGATCCTCGGCGCGCACCTGGAGGAGCGTCCGCGTCTCCGGATTCATGGTGGTCGCCCAGAGCGTGTCGGGGTTCATCTCGCCCAGGCCCTTGTAGCGATTGATCGCCACGCCCTTGCGGCCGGCGGCGAGGAAGAACTCGATGAGCACGTCGAGCGAACCGAGCGGCACCGGGCCCTGATCCTTGCGAGCGGCGGGAGCAGCAACGGCCGCGGCCACAGGCGCGTCGCCTTCGGCCACCACTTCGCCGGTCTCGTCCACCGGTTCCTCTTCCACCTTCGCCGTCGTCACCTGCCGCACCTGCAGCGGACCCTGCCGCAGCGAGCGAACAACATCGCGGATGTCGGTGTAGCTCGACGCCAGCGTGCGGTAGTCGCCCGAGAGCACGAAATCCAGTCCGGTGACGCTGATGCGTGAATATCCGGTGGACCGATCGTCCACCCGCAGCGCGTAGGTGTTGTGCTCTTCGTCCCTCAGCGACGACACGCGGCGAATCCCGGTGCTCACGGCTTCAGCGAGCGCGTCCACCTCGGCCTGGTTGTCGAAGAACGAGCGATCGCGCACGTCACGATCGAGCAGCGCTTCGACCACGGCGCGGGCGTGGCCACGCCGGTGCACCACCTGCTGCACCTTCTCGTAGGCGATGATGTCGTGCAGCGCCTTCTCGAGCGACGCGCCAGACAACTCGGTGCCGTCGGCAAGCGTCAGCACGCGGCCTTCGACGCCGCGGCGCACCAGGAAGTTCTCGAGCGCGCGTTCGTCCTTGATGTAGGTTTCGACACGACCGCGCTTGGCGCGGAAGAGCGGCGGCTGCGCGATGTAGATGTGCCCGTTCTCCACGAGCTGCGACATCTGCCGGTAGAAAAACGTCAGCAGCAGCGTGCGGATGTGCGAGCCGTCGACGTCGGCGTCCGTCATGATGATGATGCGGTGATACCGGAGCTTCTCGATGTCGAAGTCTTCGGTGCCGATGCCGCA
>JADZCY010000295.1 GCA_020851325.1 Acidobacteriota bacterium
CCAGCGGTCCAGCAGATCCGGATCGCGGAACGGCGCCAGTTCGTCGCCCATCGGGAAGAGCGCCATGTGCACCGACGCGACGCGCGTTCCCGGCAGCGTCCGCCACAACTCATCCATCGTCACCGACAGGATGGGCGCCAGCAGCCGCGTCAACCCATCGACGATGATGAACATCGTCGTCTGGCCCGAGCGGCGCGCTTCCGACTGCGCGCCGAACGTGTACATCCGGTCCTTCGTCACGTCGACGTAGAACGCGCTGAGGTCCGTGGTGATGAACGTGTTGGCGATCTGGAAGATCGCCGGGTAGTCGTAGTCGTCATACGCCTGGACGATGCGATCGGCGCAGTCGGCGTACTTCGCCAGCGCCCACCGATCGATCTCGAGCAGCTTGTCCGTTGGCACGCGATCGGTTTCCGGCGCGAAGTCGTAGAGGTTGGCGACCAGCACGCGGATGACGTTACGGAACTTGCGGTAGGCCTCGACGGTGCGCGCCAGGATCTCCTTGCCGAGACGGATGTCCTCGCGGTAGTCGACCATCGACACCCACAGGCGCAGAATCTCCGAGCCGCTCTGCTTGATGACGTCCTGCGGCGCCACCGAGTTGCCGAGCGACTTCGACATCTTGCGGCCCTGCTCGTCGACGACGAAGCCGTGCGTCAGCACCTGATCGAACGGCGCGCGGCCGCGTGTGCCGATGCCGACCAGTAGCGAACTGTGGAACCAGCCGCGATGCTGATCGCTGCCTTCCAGATAGATGTCGGCCGGCCAGCGATGATCCGCGCGGAAGGGCAGCACCGCCTCGTGGCTCGACCCGGAGTCGAACCACACGTCGAGGATGTTGCCTTCACGCTCGAACGACGTGCCGCCGCATTCCGGACAGGTGAGTCCTTCGGGTACGAACTCCTCGAGCGGGCGTTCGTACCAGGCATCGGCGCCGTACTCGTCGAACACGGTGGCGGCCTGTTCGACCAGCGCCGCCGTGAGCACGGCGTGACCGCAGGCCGTGCAGTCCATGGCCGGGATTGGCACGCCCCACGCCCGCTGGCGCGAGATGCACCAGTCGGGACGGTTGGCGATCATGCCCTCGATGCGCGCCTGCCCCCACGACGGGATCCAGCGCACGCGGTCGCGGATCTCGTGCAGGGCTCGCGCGCGCAGGTCCTTCGATTCCATGGCGATGAACCACTGCGCCGTCGCCAGGAAGATCACCGGGTTGTGGCAGCGCCAGCAGTGCGGATACGAGTGGTCGTAGTCCTCGCGCTGCCACAGCCGGCCGCGTTCCTGCAGCGCCGCCTCGATCTTCGGATTGGCGTCGTACACCTGCAGTCCGCCGAACAACGCGACCGACTCGAGGAAGTGACCGCCGGCGTCGAGCGGCGCCAGGATCTCGAGTCCGTACTTCACGCCGGTCTTGTAGTCGTCGGCGCCGTGACCAGGCGCGGTGTGCACCGCGCCGGTGCCGGCCTCGAGCGTGACGTAGTCGGCCAGCACGCCGAGGGAGTCGCGTTCATAGAGCGGGTGACGGAAGGAGAGGCGATCCATCGCCGCGCCCTCGAACACCGCGAGAGGGGCGCCGAACGCACGGCCGGTCTTCTGCGCCACGGCCTCGGCCAGGTCCTGCGCGACGATGACGACGGTGTCGCCGACCTCGTAGGCGCCGTACTTGAACTCCGGGTGAAAGGCGATGGCGAGGTTCGACGGAATCGTCCACGGCGTCGTCGTCCAGATGAGCGCGGAGACGCGGCGACCGGCAAGCGCCGGCACGCGCGCGGCCAGTTCATCCGCGCTCGCGTCGCTGAGCGGGAACTCGACGTAGATCGACGGCGAGGTATGCGGCTCGTACTCGACCTCGGCTTCGGCCAGCGCGGTGCGGCAGTGCATGCACCAGTGCACCGGCTTCTTGCCCTTGTAGACCATGTCCTGCGCGACGAACTTGCCGAGCGCGCGCACGATGGCCGCCTGATAGCGGAACGCCATCGTCTTGTAGGGGTCGTCCCAGAGGCCGATGATGCCGAGGCGCTTGAAGTCGCGGCGCTGGATGTCGACGTACTTCTCGGCGTAGGCGCGGCAGGCGCGGCGGAAGTCGGCGGTGGTCATCGCCTTCTTCTTCGGGCCGAGTTCGCGGTCCACCTTCAGTTCGATCGGCAGGCCGTGGCAATCCCACCCGGGCAGGTAGGGCGCGTCGAAGCCGGCCATGTTGTGCGACTTGACGACGAGGTCCTTGAGGATCTTGTTGAGCGCGGTGCCGATGTGGATCTCGCCATTCGCGTACGGCGGGCCGTCGTGCAGCAGGAAGAGCGGCGCGCCCTTCCGCGCCGCGCGAATCTGCCCGTAGAGATCCATCGCGTCCCAGCGGGCAATGGTCTCCGGCTCGGCTGTTTGCAGATTGGCCTTCATCGAGAAGGCGGTGCGCGGCAGGTTGCAGGTGTCTTTCCACTCAGCCATGGCGTTTCACTATTCTAATGGCAGGGACCTCTTACTGCAGGGGTTCGGATCCCATCATGCCGCCACCCATTCGCGAAGCCACACTCGACAACGGATTGACCGTGCTGATCGGCGAAGTGCACACCGCCCCTCTCGCGTCGGTGTGGTGCTGGTACCGCGTCGGCTCCCGTGATGAAGGCCCGGGGCTCACCGGCGTCTCGCACTGGGTGGAGCACATGAATTTCAAGGGCACCGTCAACATCCCGCGCGATCAGGTGAAGGGCATCATCGAGCAGTTCGGCGGCACGTGGAACGGCTACACGTGGATCGACCAGACCACCTACATCGAGACCGCCAGCACCGACGCGCTCGACCGCATGCTGTTCATCGAAGCCGAGCGGATGGACAAGTGCCTGTATGAACCGGCGGAGTGCGAGTCGGAGCGCACGGTGATCATCTCGGAGCTGCAGGGCGGCGAGAACGATCCCGAGCAGTTGCTCGACATGGAACTGACGGCGGCCGCGTTCAAGGTGCACCCGTATCGCCATCCGACGATCGGCTGGCAGGCGGATCTCGAGCGGATGACGCGTGACGATCTCTACGGCCACTATCGCCGCTACTATCGCCCCTCGAACGCCACGCTCGTCGTCGTCGGTGACGTGGACGCGGATGACGCGCTGCGCCGGGTGGAACAGGCCTTCGGTGGCATTGACGCCGGTGCCGCGCCCGAGCGCGCGACCTGGACGGAGCCGGCCCAGGCGGCGGAACGCCGCGTGACGCTGCGACGCGACGGGACGACGGCGTATCTGAAGATGGCGTTTCACGCGCCGGCGTTTGCCGACCCGGCGTTCTTCCCCCTGCTGGTGGCCGACGCGGTGCTGTGCGGCGGTTCGGGGCTCAACATCTGGTCGTCGGGCCGCGTGCCGCGACCGCAGCGCAGCGCGCGGCTCTACAAGGCGCTGGTCGACACCGGCCTTGCCGCGGCCGTCGGCGGATCGCTGGCCGCCACCGCGCAGCCGTTCCTCTACAGCCTGCATGCCACGGCCGCTCCGGGCACGGCGCTGACGGCCCTCGAAGAGGCAACCACGAAGGAGATCGAACGCCTCGCGACCGATGGCATTACCGACGCCGAGCTGACGCGTGCCAAGGCGCAGCTGCGGGCGCGCTTCGTTTACGACATGGACGGCGTCACCGACATCGCGCACCAGCTTGGCTACTTCGCCACCATTGGCCGCTGGCAGGACGCATTCACCATCGCCGACCGCCTTGCTGCCGTCACGACGGAGGATGTCCACCGTGTGGCGCGTGAGGTACTTGCGCCCGGCAAGCGGACGATTGGCTGGTTCGAACCGGTGGCGGACACATGGCGCTGACCCCGATCCGCCAGGAACTTGGCAACGGCATCACCGTTCTCGCGCAGGAGAATCACACGACGCCGGCGGTGTCGCTCGTCGCCGCGCTCAACAGCGGCGCGTTCGCCGATCCGGAAACGTTGGAGGGCACGGCGACGCTCCTGAGCCAGATGCTCGATCGCGGCACGCGGTCGAGAAGCGGCGACGCCATTGCCGACGAACTGGACGGCCGCGGCGCCTCGCTCGCCATCGCGCCGGGCCGCCATCAGATGCACGTCTCGGCGACCTGCCTGGCCGACGACTTGTCGCCGCTGCTGGCGATTGTCGCCGACGTGCTGACCGAGCCGGTGTTTCCCGCCGACGATCTCGAAGCGCGGCGCAGCGAGGTGCTGGCCGGCATCCTCGAGGAGGAAGACGACCCGGCCTGCGTCGCCGTCAACACCTTGATGACCGAGTTGTACGCCGGGCATCCGTATGCGCGGCGGGTTCATGGCACGGCCGACAGCGTCGGACGCATCACGCGCGACGATCTCGTGCGGATGCACACCGGCGTCCTCGACCACGCCGGCATGACCATCGTCGTGGTCGGCAGCCTGCCGGTGGCGGCGATGCTGGACGCGGTGAGCCGCGTCTTCAGCGGCGGCGCCACTCGCACGCACACGGCGCGACCTGTCGTCACCGATCCGCTGAGCGCGCATCAGAGGCGTGTGCTGACCAGGGCGATGCCGGCGAAATCGCAGTGCGACGTCGCCTATGGATTCGTCGGGCTGCGTCGCGCCGATCCGGATTACATCGCCGCGTCGGTAATGAACAACGTCCTTGGACAATACGCGCTCGGCGGCCGGCTTGGCGACAGCATCCGCGAACGACAGGGCATGGCGTATTACGTGTTCAGCAACCTCGACGCCGGGTTCGGTCCTGGACCGGCGATGGTGCGCGCCGGCGTCGCACCCGCCAACGTCGAGCGGACGATCCAGTCGATCGACACCGAACTGGGCGCCGTGCGTGGTGAAGGGTTCACCGAGCAGGAAGTGGCCGAATCGAAGCAGTACATGGTTGGTGCGCTGCCGCGCCAGTTGGAGACCAATGCCGGCATCGCCTCGTTCCTGTTGACCTCCGAGGTGCACGGCCTCGGCCTGGATCACGACCGCCGTCTGCCGGACTTGATTCGCGGCGTGACGCGCGACGCGGCGGTGGCTGCCGCCGTTCGCCTGCTGGACCCGGCGCGGGCAACGATTGCCGTTGCCGGCCCGGAGCAGTAGAGTCTTACCGCCCGCATGTCCGACATCGCGATTCGCCCGCTTTCCACGTACGAAGAATACAAACAGGTCCTGGAACTCGAACGGCTCGTCTGGGGATTCTCCGATCCCTTCGACATGGTGCCGCCGGTCGTGTTCACCATCACCGTGAAGCGCGGCGCCATCCTGCTCGGCGCCTTCGACGGCGACCGCATGGTCGGCTTCTCGTACTCGCTGGTCGGCATGAAGGACAAGGAACGTCAGGTGCTGCAGTGGTCGCACATGACGGGCGTGCTGCCCGCGTATCGCGGCGGGCTGGGGCTGCGATTGAAGCTGGCGCAGCGGGATCGTGCGCTGGAACTCGGCTACGACCTGATTGAATGGACCTTCGACCCGCTGCAGGCGATGAACGCGCACCTCAACGTCGCCAAGCTGGGGTGCGTCGCCGAGGAGTATCACCGCAACGTCTACGGCGAATCGACGAGCGCGCTGCACCGCGGCACGCCCACGGATCGGCTCGTTGCCCAATGGCACATTGCCGAACCCCACGTCGTCCGGCGGCTGGCGACACCGGTGGCGTTGCGGGCACGCGCGAGCGAAGTGACCGACGCGCCGCTTGCCAACCGCGTGGCGACGGTGGATGGCTGGCGCGTGTGCGAGGACATGGACCTGTCGATCGACACGCGCCGTTTCTGGATCGAGATTCCGACGGGCTGGACCGATCTGCAGCGCGAGGTGCCGGAGGTGGCGACGACCTGGCGCATGCAGACGCGTGAGGCGTTCGAGTCGTACTTCGCGCGAGGATACCGGGTGGTCGACTTCGTCCTGGCGCGGGATGGCGGCTTCGGCCGCTATCTACTCGCGCGCAAGGACGACGCTTAAGAACCACGAAGGCTCGAAGGGCCACGAAGGGCGCGAAGGACACAAAGGCTGAGACTGCAAGCCCTTCAAGCCCCAGTCCTCCAGCCCCCCAGTCCTCCAGTCCTGAAGCGCCGAAGGCGCGGCGCTATCCCGGCGGCCAGGCGAGGGGGCGCCCGCCGAGCACGTGCATGTGCAGGTGGAACACGGTCTGACCGGCCTGGGCGTTGGTGTTGATCACCGTGCGATAGCCGGCGGCGTCGTAGCCCCGTTCCCGGGCGATGGCGGCGGCGCGACGCAGCATCGTGCCGACGAGCGCGTCGTGATCGCCGGTCAGGTCGTTTACCGTGGCGACATGCGTTTTGGGGATGATCAGGACGTGCATCGGCGCCTGCGGGTGGATGTCTTCGAACGCCAGCATCTGGTCGTCCTCGAACACCTTCTTCGCCGGGATCGATCCCTCGACAATGTGACAAAACAGGCAGGCCATGCGTCATGCTGCAACAGATGGCGTCGCCGCGACAAGAGCGGCACCAGCCGGCGCCGGCTGTGTTATGAGAGTAGCTGGACCCCCAACGAGGAGACACGATGATCGAAAAGTACAAGGACCTCGAAGCTGTCGCCGCCAAGCTCGGCATTCAGGGATTCTCGATGTCGGAAGCCGGCGGCAAGGTCGCGATGACCGGCCGGACGACGTATCAGCTCGAGAAGGATCTCTTCTGGGACGCGCTGAAGAAGCACGGCGGCTGGGAGAACGAAGCGGCCGCCGACATCAAGGTGGAGAAGAACGACATCCACGGCTACCACGTCGTGCAGTCGGGCGAGTCGCTGTCGAAGATCGCCAAGGTGCACTTCGACGACGCCAACCGCTACATGGACATCTTCAACGCCAACAAGGATCAGTTGAAGGACCCGAACATGATCCACCCGGGTCAGAAGCTGCTGATCCCGAAGCGGTAAGTCGGCGTCCAGGCCCTCAGCGGGCCTCGATGCGTGCGGAAGGGCAGTCGCGCACGGCAATCACCATGCGCGGCACGCCCTGCAGGTCGTCGCGGACGCGGAGCAGGCGCAAGCCCTCCGTGCCCGTGACGAGTGCTGCGACCGCCGCCGCCTGATCATGGCCGCATTCGATCAGCAGCAGCCCGCCCTCGCGTAACTGCTCACGTCCTGCCCGCACCACCGCTCGAATCACGTCCAGCCCATCGTCACCGCCGACGAGCGCCAGCACCGGCTCGTGATTGCGCACCTCGGGCTGCAGCGCCGTGTACGCCGCTGTCGTGATGTAAGGCGGATTCGACACGATCAGATCCCACGGGCCCGACAAGCCCGCCGTGATCGGTCCGTGATGCAACGTCACCGGCGCACCCCAGCGTTCCGCGTTGCGGCGCGCGATCGCCAGCGCATCCGGTGAAACGTCCGTGCCGTGCACAACGGCCGCCGGATGTTCCAGTGCGAGCGTGATCGCCAGGCAGCCGCTGCCGACCCCGATGTCGAGGACGGCTGGCTGTGCGACGCCGCTCCCGCGCAGAAAGGTCAACGCTTCTTCGACGATCAGCTCGGTTTCGGGTCGCGGGATCAGCACTGCCGGCGACACCGCGAAGTCGCGGCCCCAGAACTCCTGCACGCCGCGGATGTAGGCGACGGGTTCGCGGCGCGTGCGACGGTCGATCAGTGAAGCGAACGCCGCCGTGAACGCGGGCGTGGCCGCATCGCGCATCCGCAGGATCCACGTGGCGCGGTCGATGTTCAGCGCGTGGCGCGCCAGCAGTTCGGCATCGAGCGCCGCTTCGGCATCGGGGATACCGGCTGCCACCAACGCGGTGCGTGCGTCGCGCACGTGTTCGTAGAACGTCACGCCGCGTGCCTCTCGCTCAGTCCGGCCTGCGATCTACAGGCCGGTGCTGCCGCCGGTGATGTCCCTCAGCTTCTCGGCGGTGTAGAAGGTGGTCAGTGGATCGATCAACTCCGCGACGTCGCCGTCGAGCACGCCCGTCAACTGGTGCGTGGTGAAGCCGATGCGGTGATCGGTGATGCGGCTCTGCGGGAAGTTGTAGGTGCGGATCTTCTCGGAGCGATCGCCCGAGCCGACCTGGCTGCGCCGGTCCTTCGAGATGGCGTCCTGCTGCTTCTGCATCTCGAGGTCGTAGAGCCGCGAGCGCAGCACCTTGAGTGCCTTCGCGCGGTTCTTGATCTGCGACTTCTCGTCCTGCTGCGACACGACGATGCCGGTGGGGATGTGCGTGACGCGCACGGCGGAGTAGGTGGTGTTGACGCTCTGGCCGCCGGGCCCGCTCGAACAGAACGTGTCGATGCGCAGGTCCTTGTCCTGGATCTGAATGTCGATCTCGTCGGCTTCCGGCAACACGGCGACGGTGGCCGTCGACGTGTGAATGCGTCCCGCGGCTTCGGTGGCCGGGACGCGCTGCACACGGTGCACGCCGCTTTCGTACTTCAACCGGCTGTAGGCGCCCCGGCCGGTGATGCTGACGATCACTTCCTTCAGCCCGCCCTGCCCGGCCTCGCTCAGGTTGAGCACTTCGAGCTTCCACCCCTGACGCTCCGAATAGCGCGTGTACATGCGATAAAGGTCGGCGGCAAAGAGCGCCGCTTCCTCGCCGCCGGTGCCGGCGCGAATCTCGACGAGGACGTTCTTGTCGTCGTTCGGATCCTTCGGGATGAGAAGAATCTTCAACTCGTCGACGATCCGGCTCTGACGGCGCGTGAGTTCGGCGAGTTCTTCCTCGGCCAGGTCGCGCATCTCGGGATCACCGGCGTTGACCAGTTCCTCCGCCTGCGTGATCTCGCTCGCGACCATCTTGTACTCGCGATACTTCTCGACGAGCGGCTCGATGTCGCTGAGCATCTTCGCCTGCTTGCGATACTCGGCCGGGTCGTTCTGGACCGTCGCCGTCCCGAGGGAAGCGGTCAGCTCCTCGTAGCGCATCTCGACGGCGGCAAGTTTGTCGAACATAGGAATAGGAAGCGGGTAGCAGGTAGCAGGAAGCAGATGGCAGGTAGCGCCGTCAGCCGCCGGAGACCGGAGGAAGAAAAGCGACTTCGTCGCCATCGTCGACCGGGGCCGTGCGTTTGGCGTATTCGGCGTTGACGGCGCACGACATCGACGAGGCGTAGGCGCCGAGCGCCGGGTGTTCGGCGACGAGGGCCTGCCAGACGGTAGCCACGGTGGCGCCGCTCGGGACCTCGCGAACGAACTCGCCGGTGCCGGCCAGCTCGCGAAGCCGGGCAAAGAGGCGGACAGTTACGCGCATGACACCCTCAACGCCTCGGCGAGTGCGGTTTCATTCTGCGGATCGGCGGTCGCGCCCTCGATCCACACATCACCGCCCTCGAAGTACTCGTGTTTCCAGATCGGCACGATCTGCTTGATGCGCTCGATGGCAAAGCGCGTTGCCGCAAAGGCGTCGGCGCGATGCGCCGAACCGGCCACGATGGCGACGCTGGCCTCGCCGATCTCGAGACGCCCGGTGCGATGGTGGATGGCCATCGAGACGTCCGGCCAGCGGGTATGAATCTCGTCAACGATCTGGTCCAGCGCTTTCGTCGCCAGCGCGTCGTAGGCTTCGTAAACCAGGTGTGTGACGACGCGACCGACGTTGTGGCGGCGCACCAATCCGAGAAACGTACACACGGCGCCGTGCTCCGGCGCGTCGACGAGGCGCACCAGCGCCGGCAGGTCGAGGACGTTCGCGGTGATGGCCGTGCGCGGTGACATGGACAGCCTTCGAGTATAGCGGAGGGGCGTCGAGGGGGCGTCAGCGCCCGGCGATGCCGCGCCAGAAGTGGCCGAGGGGCTGATGCCCGGCGCCGACATCGATGCCGTGCAGCATCGCGCCGGCCACATACGCTTTGGCGGCCTTCACCGCGGCAGGCAGCGTGTCGCCCAGCGCCAGGCGCGCCGCGATGACCGCGGCCGTCGTGCAGCCGGTGCCGTGCGTGTGACGGCCGGCGATGCGCGGTCCACTGAACTCGTGCACCTCGCCGGCATCGACCAGCACGTCGACCACCGTGTCGCCGTCGAGGTGTCCGCCCTTCACCAGCACCGCGCGTGGACCCAGATGTGCGAGCCGTGCCGCTGCTTCGCGCATGTCGGCGACGGTGCGGATCGTCAGGCCGGTCAGCACCTCGGCTTCGGGAACGTTCGGCGTCACCACTAGCGCGCGGCTCAACAACGACGCTCGCACCGCATGCACCGCGTCATCGTCCAGGAGACGGTCGCCGCTCTTGGCCACCATCACCGGATCGACGACGAGGTTGGGGAGTTCGAGCGCCGTGACGGCCGCGGCGACGGCTTCGACGATGGGCGCCGTGGCGAGCATGCCGGTCTTTACCGCGTCGCAGCCGATGTCGGCGGCCACGGCTTCGATCTGCGCGGTGACGAACTCGGCCGGCGCGACGTGCACCGCGGTCACACCGATGGTGTTCTGTGCCGTCAGCGCCGTGATGGCGGACGTGCCGTAGACGCCGAAGGCGGCGAAGGTCTTGATGTCGGCCTGGATGCCGGCGCCGCCGCCGGAATCGGAGCCGGCGATTGTCAGCGCGCGTGGCGTGCCGCTAGAATTGAGCCCCATGAGAGTTCCTGCTTCCTCCGCCGCACCGGGTCTGACGTTGCTCGACCGCGTGGCGGCTCCGGCCTCCGGCCTTCGCATCCTGGCGGTGCTCTTCATCACCGCCCTCACCGCGTCATTGGCCCAGGTCAGCTTCCCGCTGCCGTTCACGCCGGTGCCGTTCACTCTGCAGCCGATGGTGGTGCTGCTCGGCGGCGCGGCGATCGGCGCGCGGCTTGGCGCCGCGAGCCAGATCCTTTATCTCATGCTCGGCGCGGCCGGGCTGCCGGTGTTTGCCTATTCGCCGGAACTGCCGCAGGGCATCTTCCGCCTGCTCGGTCCGTCGGGCGGCTACCTGATGGCGTATCCGCTGGCGGCGCTGGTCACCGGCTATCTGGCGGAGCGCGGACTCGACCGCCGCTTCGGGACCTCGCTCATGGCGATGACCGCCGGCCTCGGCATCATCTTCGCCGGTGGCGTACTGTGGCTGGCGCAGGGACTCGGGCTCTCCGCCGCGTTGTCGGTGGGCCTCTATCCGTTCCTGCTGGTCGACGCGGTCAAAATCGTCGCCGCGGCCGCCGTCATCCCCTCGGTTTGGAAAGCGCTCAAGGCGTAGGCACGTCGGGGCGTCCGAAGATCAGGAAGTACTGAAACGGCAGCATCTCGCTGCTCAGCAGTTGCAGTCCGGCCTGCGTGGCGTCGTTGATGACGTCACGCGGGTCGACGCGCTCGTCGTCCGGCGGGCCGGGACCGCCGCCCTCCAGTTTGAAATCCACCACGCCGACACGGCCGCGCGGCTTGAGCGCGCGCGCGACGTGCGTCAAGAGGCGCACGCCGTCGTCGATCTCGTGATACGCGTCGACGATCAGCACCGCATCGAAACTGCCGGCCGGCAACTTCGGGTCGGTGGCCGTGCCGAGGATCGTCCGCACGTTCGCCTGTCCCTCGCGCTGCACGCGCCGCGTGATGGCGTTCAGCATCCCCTGCTGCACGTCCTGCGCGTAGACGATGCCCTGCGGGCCGACGCGGCGGGAGA
>JADZCY010000296.1 GCA_020851325.1 Acidobacteriota bacterium
ATGCAGGAACGCGCCTGACGGCGCGCTAGCATCACTCGTGTGGCGAGCGATTCGCACGATCGACAATCGCCCTTCATCAACAATCGCGAATCCGCCGATCCGGCAATCGTCAGTGCCGCACGCCCTCCAAGCCCTTCAAGCCCTTCAAGCCCTCCAAGCCGTGCAAAGCCCTCAAATCACATACACCGACGCGTTCCCGCCGCCGTAGTTCGGCACCGCAAGGCTGATATCGAGCCGGTTCCCCGGCGCCGCGACGAGTGCGGCGGCGGCCTCCGGCAGCGGCTCGGCCGGCGTGCGATGCACGGTGGCCAGCCGCACGTGGATGCCATCGGCGCGGTTGAGGGCCGACGTCAACACGTTCAGCACCTCGCGCGCGTTGTCGAAAATCATCTCGTCGATCTGCTTGCGACTCACCTGCTCCGCCGCCACCCGCGCCGGAATCATCGTCAGGGCGGCGCCGAGCGACGCCGCCAGGTCGAGTTCCAGCGCCACCACCGCGACGATCTCATTCGTGTCGTCGATGTACACCGCCGACACCGTGGACACGCCGGCGCGCGGCGCAACCGCCTTGCCCTTCTCGGCCCGCACCATCGAACCCAGCATGCCGGCCACGATGCGGCGGAGGTCGTCCATCGCCGGCAGCACGGTGATCTTCGTACTCGCTGTCATCACGCACCTCGCTACAGCAGCGGCGTCAGCGCGTCCTCGAAGGCCGCCGGCGTGAACGGTTTGGCAATCAGGAACAACGCCCCCGCCTCACGCGCCTGGTCGCGCATCGCCGCCGTGCTCTCGGAGGTGACGAACCCGAACTTCACCGGGAGCTTCTCGGCGGTGATCTGCGTGAGCAGTTCGATGCCCGTCATGTTGGGCATGTTCCAGTCGGACAACACGAGGTCCGGCTTCGAGGTCCTGATGGCGTCGAGCGCCGTCGTGCCGTCCTCGGCTTCCGTGAAGGTGTGATCCTTGAATCCGGCCTGACGCAGCGTGCGCGTGACGATCATGCGCATGGCGCGGCTGTCATCGACGATAAGAATGTGCATTTGTACCTGCTATCGGCGGTCGCGGCCAAAGGTTCAGCTTGAAACTCGGCTTTAAAGTGCGCGCTTCCCCGTTCCGATAACTCTTCCGTAACCGAATCACGGACGCTCGCGTCGTCCGGATGGCTTCCCGCCCTGTCCTCCCCACGACACCGGCGCGTGTACGCCGCTGCGCACGATGGCAGCGACCCGCGTCAGGAATCCGTCCGCGCTCGCCTCGTGCCGTGAAGGCTCGCCGCCGTACGTCACGGCGCCGGCCGCGGGCACGAGGACACGAATGTCGGATGATCTGATCAAGGAATTCCTTGTCGAAAGCTACGAGAACCTGGACAAGCTGGACCAGGCCCTCGTCGCCCTCGAACAGGACCCGCGCGACGCCGCCAACCTCGCGTCGATCTTCCGGACCGTCCACACCATCAAGGGCACGTGCGGCTTCCTCGGCTTCGGCAAGCTCGAAGCCGTCACGCACGTCGGCGAAAACCTGCTCAGCCGCCTGCGCGACGGCGCGCTGCTGCTCGATGAAGAGATCACCACCGGCCTGCTGCAACTGGTCGATGGCATCCGTGCACTACTGGCCGCGATCGAACAGACCGGCGCCGAAGACGATCGCGACTACTCCGCGCTCGTCGCCGAACTGACACGACTCAATCAAGCGCCTGAAGCGCGCGTCGCACCGGCCACCGTCGCACCGCCCGTCGTCGAGGCACCAGTCGTGGCCGCGCCTGTGGTCGAAACCGTTGTCGAAGCGTCCGCGCCCGTGCCTGCGGAGCGGCGCAGCGGCGAGGACCGCCGCCAGGGCGAGGACCGTCGCAGCAACGATGACCGCCGTGCGGGCGACGATCGACGCGGCGGCGTCGCCGACACCTCGCTGCGCGTGGACGTCGGCCTGCTCGACAAGCTGATGACGCTCGTCGGCGAACTCGTCCTGGCGCGCAACCAGATCCTCCAGTTCACGGCGACGCAGCGCGACTCGAGCTTCCTCGGCGCGACGCAGCGTCTCAACCTCGTCACCTCCGAGCTGCAGGAAGGCGTCATGAAGACGCGCATGCAGCCCATCGACAACGTCTGGAGCAAGTTCCCCCGCGTCGTCCGCGACCTGGCGGTGACCTGCGGCAAGCGCGTGCGCATCGAGATGGTGGGCAAGGACACCGAACTCGACAAGACGATCATCGAGGCCATCAAGGATCCGCTCACGCACGTCGTCCGCAACTCGGTGGATCACGGCATCGAACCGCCCGAGGTCCGGCAGTCGCGCGGCAAGCATCCCGAAGGCGTGCTCACGCTCCGCGCCTTCCACGAGGGCGGCCAGATCAACATCGAAATCACCGACGATGGCGGCGGTATCGATCCGGAGACGGTGCGGCGCAAGGCCATCGAACGCGGACTGGTGACGGCCGAGGCCGCGGCGCGGCTGGCCGAACACGACGTGCTGCGCTTCATCTTCATGCCCGGCTTCTCGACCGCGGCCACCATCTCGAACGTGTCCGGTCGCGGCGTCGGCATGGACGTCGTCAAGACCAACGTCGAGCGCATCGGCGGCACGGTCGACATCCAGAGCCGGCTTGGGTCGGGCACGACCATCCGCATCAAGATCCCGCTGACGCTCGCCATCATCCCGGCGCTCATGGTCTCCACCGGCGGCGAGCGATTCGCCATCCCGCAGGTCAACCTCGTCGAACTCGTCCGCCTCGAAGGCGACGCCGGCGGCGCCGGCATCGAGTCGATTCAGGGCGCCCGCTTCTATCGACTGCGCGGCAACCTGCTGCCGATCGTCGCGCTCGACCAGGAACTCGCTCTCCAGTCGCGCGCCGCTGACGATGTCGTCAACATCGTCGTGCTGCGCGCCGACGGCCGGCAATTCGGCCTGGTCGTGGACACCATCAACGACACCGAAGAGATCGTCGTCAAGCCGCTCGGCAAGCTGCTGAAGACCGTGCAGGTGTTCGCCGGCGCGACGATCATGGGCGACGGCCACGTCGCGCTCATCCTCGACGTTCTCGGTCTGGCGCAGCAGGCGCGCGTGCTGTCGCAGGCACGCCGTGCCGCCGAAGCGCACGCCGAGGCCGCCGCCGCCGACAACGACGCCGATGCGGTGTCGTGGCTGCTGTTTGCCGCCGCCGGACACGACCGGCTGGCCATTCCGCTCGACCGCGTCGATCGCCTGGAGGAGTTCGCGGTCACCGCCGTCGAACGCTCGGCCGGACGCGAGGTCGTGCAGTACCGCGGCGAAATCATGCCGCTCGTTTACTTCGGCGGCGACGAAGCGCCGGCCACCGACGGCCAGACGCGCCAGGCGATTGTCTTCGCCAGCGACGGCCGCCGCGTCGCCCTCGTCGTCGACCGCATTGTCGACATCACGACACAGGCCGTCACCGTGCGCGGCGCCTCGAGCCGGCCGGGCATCCTCGGCGCGGCCGTAATCGCCGACCGCGTCAGCGACCTCGTGGACCTCGATCACATCGTGGCGTCCGCGGGCGTCCGGGCCGCGTAGGAGATACCGATGCGCACCGCCACTGCCACTGCCCTCGCCTCACCGGCGACGCCGCAGACCGAAATCGCTCCGCGTCAGTTCGCCACCTTCATGCTCGGCAACCTGCTCTTCGGCGTCGAAGTCCTGCAGGTGCAGGAAGTCATCCGCTATCAGCCGATGACGCCGGTGCCGCTCGCCCCGCGCACCATCCAGGGCCTCATCAACCTGCGCGGACAGATCGTCACGGCCATCGACATGCGCCGCCGGCTCGACCTGCCCGAGCGGCCAGGCGAGGCGCGGCCGATGAACGTCGTCGTCCGCACCGCTGACGGCGTCGTCAGCCTGCTCGTCGACGAGATCGGCGATGTGCTCGAACCGGATCGGGATCGCTACGAGCCGGTGCCGGAAACCGTGCCCACGCCGGTGTGCGACGTGGTGACGGGTGTCTACAAACTCGACGGCCAGTTGCTGCTCGTCCTCGATGTCGAGCGCGCGGTCCAGTCAGAGGCTGGATTGATTCAGCGCGTCAGTCAGTGAGTCAGAAGGAGACGGAGATGTCCAACGGAAGACAGAAGAGTTCGGCCGCCGTGATCGAGGCGTGGAGCGACGAAGCCGATTCGGCCACCGATCGACTGCGGGATGTGCTGTCCAAGGTCGGCGAGAACGCGACGACGCTGGCCTCGGCCTCCGAGGAACTGACGGCGTCGAGCCAGCAGATGGCGCGCAACGCCAGCGAAACCTCGGCGCAGGCCGGCGTTGTGTCGGCCGCTTCCGAGGAAGTCAGCCGCAACGTGCAGACGGTAGCGACGGCCGCCGAGGAAATGGGCGCCAGCATCCGCGAGATCGCGAAGAACGCGAACGAAGCGGCGCGCGTGGCCACGGCCGCCGTGAAGATGGCGGAAGTGACCAATCAGTCGATGCACAAGCTCGGTGAGAGCAGCGTCGAGATTGGCAAGGTGGTCAAGGTGATCACGTCGATCGCCCAGCAGACCAACTTGCTGGCGCTGAACGCCACCATCGAAGCGGCGCGCGCCGGGGAAGCCGGCAAGGGCTTCGCCGTCGTCGCCAACGAGGTGAAGGAACTGGCGAAGGAAACCGCCAGGGCCACCGAAGAGATCGGCCAGAAGATCGACGCGATCCAGATCGACACCCGCGCCGCCGTCGAAGCCATTGGCGAGATCGGCACCATCATCAACCAGATCAACGACATCTCGAACACCATCGCCAGCGCCGTCGAGGAACAGACGGCGACGACCAACGAGATCAGCCGCAACGTCACCGAGGCGGCCCGCGGCAGCGCCGAGATCACGCAGAACATCACCGCGGTGGCCGAGACGGCGAGCAGCGCCACGGCCGGCGCCGAGGACACGCTGCGCGCGTCGAGCGAACTGGCGCGCATGGCGGCCGAACTGCAGGCCATTGTCTCCCGCGTCCGCGCCTGAAGACGGGAGTGATGTGATGCAGGTCCTGGTGGTCGACGACTCGCGAGCCATGCGGCTCATCCTGACGCGGATGCTGCATGAGTTCGGGTTCACGGTGACCGAGGCGGTCGACGGGCGCGACGCCCTCGGCCGCCTGCGGCCCGACATGCGGCTCGTGCTGGTGGACTGGAACATGCCGGAGATGAACGGCCTCGAGTTCGTGCAGCAGATGCGGCGCGACGCGCAGTACGCCGGGACGAAGGTGATGATGGTCACCACCGAAACCGAGATGGGCCAGGTGACCCGCGCGCTCGAGGCGGGCGCCCAGGAATACGTCATGAAGCCGTTCACGCGCGAAGTCATGCTCGACAAGCTCCGCGTCCTCGGCCTCGCGGCCTGAGCATCGTGATGCCGAAGATCCGCGTCCTCGCCGTCGACGATGCCGTCGTGGTGCGCCGAATGGTGAGCGACGCCCTCGACGCCGAGCCCGACATCGAAGTGGTCGGCGTCGCCGCCAACGGCCGAATCGCGCTGCAGAAGATCACGCAGCTCGCGCCCGACATCATCACGCTCGATGTCGAGATGCCGGAACTCGACGGCATCGCCACCGTGCGCGAGATCCGGAAGCAGTGGCCGGACCTGCCGGTGATCATGTTCAGCACGCTCACGGAGCGCGGGGCCACCGCCACGTTCGATGCCCTGGCGGCCGGCGCCACCGACTACTGCACCAAGCCGGCGAACGTCGGCAGCGTGACGGCCGCACAGGAACGCATCCGCCAGCACCTGGCGCCGAAGCTGCGCCTGCTCACCGAGCGCGCGCGGCAGCGTGGAGGTCG
>JADZCY010000297.1 GCA_020851325.1 Acidobacteriota bacterium
CCATCACCGCCTGTCCCGCCGCGAAGCTGAAGCCCGAGGCGCGCGTGTCGAGACACAGGCGGCGCGTGCGCGGCGTCGCCGCCAGCACCTCGCGCACGGGAAGAGTGAGCAGCGGCACGAGGCGTGTTACCCCCTCAGCTCGCTTGAGTGGAGAGTATCCATCTGCGCGCTGATGCGACGGATACCGGCATCAGTTCGGGTTGGTCGAGCGGGTAGAAACTCAACACAAGTGGATGGTGGGGCTAGAGGACGCCGAAGCCGGCGCGCTGAATGTCCACGTCCGAGACTTCCGGAGGCGCCGCGGCGCGGCCTGCCGGCAGCACGGTGAGGCCGTCGGTGCCGGTGGCGACGGTCTGCAGCGGATCCGCCTGCTTGCGCCGCGTCTTGTCGCGATACATGCGGCTGTCGGCCGTGGCCATGATTGCTTCGTAGCCATCGCCGTCGCGCGGGAAGATAGCGGCGCCGGCGCTCATGCCCATGCGCAGCCGCCGGCCCGGGCGCGGCTCGAACACCAGTTCCTCGACGGCGCGCTGCAGTTCCATCCGCTTGCGCTCCGCTTCTTCGAGACCGCAGCCGGCCAGCACGACGACGAATTCGTCGCCGGCGTAGCGGATGCAGATGTCGTACGGACGGATGCCGGCACGCAGCACGCGCGCCACTTCACGCAGCGCGCGGTCGCCGGCGTTGTGGCCGTAGGTGTCGTTGATCTCCTTGAAGTTGTCGAGATCCATCACCAGCAGCGCCACTTCCGTCTTCATGCGCTCGGCGCGCGCCAGTTCGCGCGACAGGTGCAGGAACATGAAGCGCGTGTTCGGCAGGCCGGTCAGCGGATCGGTGAGCGAATCCTCCTGCGTCTGCTCGAAGACGATCGAGTTGTGGATGACGGCCGCCGCCTGTTCCGACACGCGATCGAGCAGGCGCCGGTGATCGTCGGTGTAGAAATCCACGTCGGCGTGATACACGGCGAGCGTGCCGATGAAGCGATCGTTGAACACCAGCGGCGCCACCAGCGCCGAGTTGAGCCACGTCTGATTCGGCACGCCGGCGGCATCGAAGTCCGCCCCCGGCCGCGCGTTCACCAGCGGCCGCCGATTGCGCGCCACCCAGCCGCTCAGCCCGTCGCCGGCGCGGATCGTCATGCTGCCCAGCACGTCGGATTCGATGCCGGTGGCGAAGCGGCAGCGGAGCAGGTCCTCTTCTTCGTCGTAGAGGAACAGCACGCACGAACTGAACGGCACGAGGTTGGTCAGCTTCGACGCGATCAGCGCCATCGTGTCGGCGACGCCGAGGCTGGTGCCCATCGTCTGCGCGATCTCGTAGAGCGCGTAAATCTCGCGATGCGCCAGCGCGATGTCGTCGAAGACCGAACTGGACTTCGGCGTCAGCTCCGACTGAAAGCCGACGGCGGGGCGGCCGAGATCCGAGGTCGGTTCGAGCGACAGCCGCCGTCCGGGCGCGGCTTCCAGTTCCTGCGCCTCGCGCGTCATCTCCGGCAGCTTCTCGGTGAAGATCTCGACGACGCCCGGATCGAGGGCGCGGCCGGCTTCATCCTGGAGCAGCAGCAGCGCCGCCTCCGGCGTCATCGCCTTGTGGTACGGACGATCGGAGGTCAGCGCGTCGAAGTAATCGACAACGGTGAGGATGCGCGCGCCGAGCGGGATGTCGTCGCCCTTCAGGCCCTGCGGATAGCCCTTGCCGTCCCAGCGTTCGTGATGGCTCAGGATGAGCGGCGCCACCGGATACGGGAACGGCACCGCGCTGATGATCTCGGCGCCCACTTGCGGATGGATGCGGATCTTCTGGAACTCTTCCTGCGTCAGCGGCCCGGGCTTGGCGAGGATGTGCTCGGGCACCGCCAGCTTGCCGATGTCGTGCAGCAGCGCCGCCGTCTTCACGCCCTGCACTTCGTTGTCGGACATGCCGAGCGCGCGGGCGAGCCCGGTTGCGTACACCTGCACGCGACGGATGTGCGTCTGCGTCGTCTGATCCTTGGCGTCGATGGCGAGGGCCAGCGCCTCGATGGTGGCGAGGTGCAAATCCGCCATCTCTTCGCCGTGACGCCGTTCGTCTTCGATGCGGCCGAGATATACCTTGTAGGTGCGATAGGTGAGATACAGCGGCGCGACGGCCAGCAGCGCCAGCCACATGCCGGAGGTGATGATCGCCCAGGCGGCGACGGCGGCGGCGCCGGCACCGACGAAGTAGCTCGGCGCGCTCCACAGGAAGTTCTCACGCCACACGCTGAACAGCGACTGCCGCGTCGTCAGCGAGATGGCGACGGCAATCGACAGCGTATTGACAATGAAGTAGACGCCGGCGGCAGCCACGAGCGGGCGCGCCAGGCCGCCGAGCGTCCAGATCACCGCGCCGGTGACGCCGCCCGCGGCGGCGTACGCAAAGCCCGTCGCCTGCATGGTCACCGCCAGGCACGCCATGCTGAACAACGTCCGGTAGAACGGGTTCGGTGCGGCCATCCGCAGCGTGCACTGGCTCCACGCGCTGACGACGGCGATGAGCATGGCTTCGTGCGGGCCGAGCAGCAGCAGGGCGATGAAGTCGACGGCGTAGGAGACCGACATCGTCGAACTGTCGCGCGACAGCGGCAGGCTGACCTTGAACGCCGAGGCGAGGGAAGAGGCGAGCAGCAGCGCGACGAAGAGCAGCGGGTCGTGGAAGGTCGCGCGAGGACCCAGCCATGCCAACAGGGCGGCGCCGGCGGCGATGACGGCACCGACGTAGATGCGGGCCGTGACGGGAAGGGACTGCATCCTGGATCCGGCGTCCGGCACGCGGATCAGGCGGGCTCGGACTCCCCGGCATTATAGCCTGCGGGGGGAACCGGCTTGGGACAGGTCGCGACTCTATGCGACATCACGCCTGCGGGCGGCGCGGACGCTTCCGCGGGTCGTCGGCGGGCGGTTCGAGATTGAATTCCTCGATCTTGCGATACAGCGTGCCGCGGCTGATGTCGAGCACGCGCGCCGCTTCCACCTTGTTCCAGTGCGTGTGTTCGAGCACGCGGATGATGTGCGTGCGCTCGGCATCGCGCAGCGTCGGCATGCCGCCCGCTTCCTCAGGCCGCGTCAACTGCGTGGCGTGCAGGAACTCGATGTCCGACGGGCGAATGAAGCGGCCCGGCGCCGAAAGCGCGGCGCGCGACACCGTGCTCTCGAGTTCGCGGATGTTGCCCGGCCATTGATACTGCAGCAGCCGTTCCGCGGCCTCCGGCGACAACTGCTTGGCGTCGAGCGACAGGCCGTTGGCGGCGCAGTAACGGGCGAGAAAGCGGTTGGCCAGCACCGGGATGTCGATGGCGCGTTCTTTCAGCGACGGCAGGCGGATGGCGAACGCGTTGATGCGGTAGTAGAGATCTTCGCGGAAGCGGCTTTCGCGGACGAACGCATCGAGCGGTCGATTGGTGGCGGAGATCAGGCGGAAGTCCACCTGGATCGATCGGTTGCCGCCAAGGCGTTCGAACCGCCGCTCCTCGAGCACGCGCAGCAGCTTGGCCTGCGCCACCAGCGACAGATCGCCAACCTCGTCCAGGAACAAGGTGCCGTTGTTGGCCATCTCGAGGCGGCCCGGCTTGCGATCGTGCGCGCCGGTGAACGCGCCCTTCTCGTAGCCGAAGATTTCCGATTCGAACAGCGTGTCGGGCAGGGCGGCGCAGTTGACGGCCTGGAAGCGTTCCGGTCCGCGGCGCGACAGCTCGTGGATCATGCGCGCCACGACTTCCTTGCCGGCGCCGGTCGGACCGAGAATCAGCACCGAGATGTCGGACTTGGCGGCGGTGCGGATCCACTCGAAGATGGCCAGCATCTTCTCGTCGCGGCCGATCATCTCGCGGAAGCGCTGCACCGACGGCGACGACTCCTCGACGCCGACGTTGGCGCGCCGTTCGAGGAACGTGTCGAGCAGCGTCAGCGTCTGTCCGTCGGGACGCGCCGCGGCATAGGCGGCCGGTTCGCCCGGCACGCGGCGGACGACGCCGAAGTCCGCCAGTTCGCGGATACAGTTGTCGATGTCGAGCCGCAGCCGCCCGAAGGTCTGCATCAGCGACTCGGTGTCGAATGTCTCGCCGGGACGCGCGCTCAGGAAGCGGAGGATGCCGGCGCGCAGCGGCGACTGCACCAGCACGCGAAACCGCGCTTCGAGATCGCCATCGCGCGGAGCGCCCGCGCTCGCGCGCCGGGCCGCAAAGGTCAGATCATCCATGGACGGCCCTGGGCGGCCGGAGACGTCGCGGTCCGGATCACACGCAAATGCTACCTTAACGTGGTGCCCGAAGAGCCGCGGATCTATGCGGACGCCAACATCCCTGCCGGCCTCGTGGCGTCGATGCGCCAGCGTCTGCACTGGGACGTCCTGTTCGTCCTCGAGCACCCGGATTTGCGCCGCGCCCGCGACATCCAGCACTTTCGCCTCGCCCGGCAACTCCAGCGAACGCTGCTCACGCTGGACCACGACTACCTGGACGACCGTCTCTTCCCCCCGGAAGAAGGCGCCGGCGTGATCGTGATGCAGGTGCCATACGCGCGTGCGCTCGAACCGCTGATTGCGCGCCTCGACGCGGGCCTCTTTCGCGTGCCGGGTGCGGTGCTGCCGCTCGAAGGGCGTAAGCTGCTGGCGGATATGGACTGGTCTCCCGCCGTCACCACACCACTGTCATGACTACGCTTACCGGCGCCGCCATCGTCCTGCCTGAACGCACGCTGGCGCGCGGCGCGCTCGACATGGCGGATGGGCGAATCACTGGTATTCGCGAAATCGAGCCAGGCGATCACACCGGCAATGGCGCCGATGTCGTACGGCTCGATGGCCTGACGCTGATTCCCGGCTTCATCGACGTGCACGTGCACGGCGTCGCCGGCGTCGACGTGCTGGACGATGCGGAAGCGGTGGCGCGCGTGGCGCAGGTGCTGCCGCGGTATGGCGTGACGGCGTTCTGTCCGACGTCTGTCGCGTGCACGCCTGCCGTGCTCCAGCGATTCCTTGAAGCCGTGAGCGCGTCCCGCTCCGCGCCCGTGGCTGGCGCCGCGCGGGTGTTGCCGGCGCATCTCGAGAGCAACTTCATCAACCCGGCGTGGGCCGGTGCGCAACCCGTCGCGTGCCTGCGCGCCTGTTCGGACGATGACGTCCGCGCCGACCAGGGCGACGCGGCGTTCGACGGCGAGGCCATCCTGCGCGTGATCGAGGACGCCGCCGATGCGGTGGCCATCGTCACCATCGCGCCGGAATTGCCGGGCGGGCTCGCGCTCGTCCGCCGTCTGCGCGACGCCGGCCTCATCGTGTCGATCGGACACTCGGGCGCGACGTATGACCAGGCGCGCGCGGCGATCGCGGCTGGCGTGACGCACGCGACGCA
>JADZCY010000298.1 GCA_020851325.1 Acidobacteriota bacterium
CGTTCGCGGGCTTTCTTCCACCAGTCGATCGCGTCCTGATAGCGTCCCGCGCGCGCGGCGAGGATGCCGCGGATCACGTACGGCCGCGGCGCCTTGTCGTCCACCAGTCGCGCATCGTCCAGGGCGCGCTCGGCGGCGTCGAGGCGTCCGCGTGCGGCTTCGAACCACGCCCGCGCCGCGTGATTACCCACCGCATCGGGAAACGCCTCGAGGCTTTCCACGTATTCGTCCTGCGCCTTCGCCAGCACCACGCCTGGCTGCCCGGGCAAGGAAACGACGCCGAGTGTCAGCAGCGCCTCGACGGCACGAACGCGAACGACGCGGGTCTGGTCGACGAGGCGGGCGGTGAGCGCCGGCAGCACGCGCTGAAGGTCGTTGGTCGCGGCCAGCGCCTTCACGGCCGCCGCACGGACCATCGGTTCGTTGTCGGCGGCTGCGCCGATCAGCGTGTTGGCGAGGGCCGGCGTCGGCACCGCTTTCGTGGTGAACGCGCCGGGCGCCGATGACGCCGCGGCATCGACGAAGGTGGTCTGGCTCGGCGTCGCTGACGCGGCGCCGTCGGGCCCCATCAGCAGGCGCGCCAGATAATCCACCGCGCTGGCGCGCAGCACCGCGCCGTGCGTGCGATCGACGGCGACGCGCATCAGTTCCGGTATGACCGCCGCGTCACCAGAGCCGGCGCGATACATCGTGTCCGCCAGTGTCAGCAGGCGTTCGCGACGCGCGCGATCACCCTCTCCCCACCACGTCGTCATCTGCGCCGCGGCCCACTCGGGCGTCTTGTCGTCGTGACAGGTGTTGCACGCGTTCGGCACGCCGTAGCGCGCGGTGATCTCCGGCGTCGGCGCCTGGAAGGTGTGATCGCGCCGGCGGATCAGCAGCCGCCAGTTGACGTCGCTCATGTGGCAGTTGACGCAGCGGCTGCCCGTGCTCTCGGGCGCATGAAACGTGTGCGCGCTGAGCCCCTCGCCGACAAACGACACGCGCAGCTCCCGTCGCGGTTCTTCCGCCTCCCGCTTGCCGCCTCCCGCCTCCCGATCCAGCGCACTTCCCGCCTCCCGACGCGATTCACTGTGGCACTGCGTGCAGTGGTTGTCGCCGCTCCGGCCCTGATAGATGTTCCACTTCAACGAGTGCTCGTTCGGCGACCCGTGCGCGACGTGACAGTTGGTGCAGGTGATCGCACCGGCCTGGAAGCAGCCGCTGAGCGTGAGCGCCTGATTGCGGTTGAAGCGATTCGGCCGGCCATCGGGCCAGAACTCACCCTGCGCGTCGTTGGCCGGAATCTCGCCGCTCAGGAGAAACGGCAGCGCGTAGTCTTCGTAACGATCGCCGGCCTTGAAGCCGACGAAGAGATTCGTCTTGTTGCCGTGGCAATAGGCGCACGTGTCGTACACGCGCCGCGGCGGCGCCGAGTGCGCGGCCAGCGTCTGCAGCGTGTCGCTCGCGTCCGGCGAGGCGGCGTCGTAGGTGGCGGGTTTCAGGCGCGGGTCCTTTTCCCACGCGTCCATGCGCTGCACGTGCGGGCGCCCCGGCCCATGGCACGCCTCGCAGCCGATACCGGGCTCCGTCCACGTCGTGTCGTAGCGTCGCGCCTTGACGTCGTAGCCCTGCACCAGGTTCGTCGCGTGGCAGTTGAAACAGTTGGCGTTCCAGATCTGTCGCAGTTCGTGCGCGCCGTCGGGGACCGGCGTGATCTCCTTCCAGTCCATCCAGCGACGGCTCTGCACGTGCCAGAACACCGGCAGCACGTAGATGCGGCCGTCGGGCAGCTTCGACAGATAGCCCTGATAGCGCTTCGAACCAAGCGTGTAGTCCACCGCGAAGGATTCCGGCGGCCGGTTGTCGTACGACACCGACACGGTGGGCTGCCCGTTCCGGCGGCTGAAGGTATAGCTGCGACCGTGATCCGCGAAGCGGCTGCCGGGACCGAAGTCGCCCAGGATCTCGGCGTCGGCCACCGGGCGCGTCATGCGGACATGCAACGAGCCCCGCCACTGCCGGTACTCCGCTTCGTGACAGCGTTCGCAGGAGGCGGAGCCCAGGTAATCGGCGGACGCTAAGGTGGAGGACGAAGACGAGGGCGTGATGGCGGGCTGCGTCACCTGCGCGCGCGTGTCCGCGGGCGTGGCCCGCAGCGCCACGGCGCCGACGAGGAGGCACCAGGTGACGCCGGCCAGTGCGATCAGGGGGGAGACGGACCGCATGGTCCGAAACGATAGCAAAAAAACAGGGCCCAGCATCCTGGGCCCTCCGAGCCAGTGGCCTAGTCAGCCTGGCTCAAACTGTTGGCTCGCTCCTGTGGGGGGCAGCCAGATTTCAATCGCCGGCCCGATAGATAGCAAGCGATGTGCCGCTCCCGCGAAAAGTCACATTGACGAATTTCCGCAGGATTTTGCGGGTTTCCGTTTGTGAGGAGGGCCCTCACGCCCGCCTGATCCAATCCTTTGAAAGCGGTCGGCTCAGCCAACTGGATCCGTTGGAGGTTTCTGCAACAGGTCGAGCAGGGCAGCCACGCCGGCGGATAGTTGGTCGAAGGTCACGTACGGCGCCGGACCCAGGCGCAGCGAGCTGCCTCGCGCATCGCACCACACACCCACTGCGTTGAGCCGCGCCGCCATCGACACCGCGTCGGCCATCCGGATGGCGACGAAGCCGGCTCGCCTTTCGGCGGGCATCGGCACGACGGCCGCACGGACCGGATCCACGTCCCCGGCCGCGAACTCCCGGACGATCGCGCGCGTCTGCGCCTGGTTCAGCGCGCGGAGCGGCACGGGGGTCATCTGCTGCTGGCGGTGGACGTCGAACACCGCCGCGGCGCGATAGTGCGACGCCGGATCGTAGGTGGCGCCGGCAAACCGCGACGCGCCGGTGCCATACCCGACGCGGCCGGCGCGCTCGCCGTGTTCCAGTGCCGCGAACTCGGCGAACCAGCCGGTGATCACCGGCCGCAGCGTGCAGTCCGGCGGCACGCGCAGGAAGCAGTTGCCTTCGCCAAGCTGGCAATACTTGTAGCCGCCGCCAACGATGAAGGCACGCGACAGTCCGAAGGCCTCGACGTCGAAGGGGACGACGTTGAGGTGGTGATAGGCGTCGACCAGCAGTTCCGCGCCGTGACGCGCGCACGCCGCCGCGACGTGCGACAGGTGCGGCACGATCTCGGAGGTCTCGAACAGCACCGACGACACCAGCACCGCCGCCACATCGTCCTGCACACGCGCGGCGAGACGCTCGGCGAGTGTGTCCACGGGGTGTGCGTCCACCTTGTCGATGATGATGCCGGCTTCGCCGAGGCGATCGAGTTGCCGCCTGATGGTGTGGAACTCGCCGTTGGTCGTCACCAGCCGCGAGCGTGTGCCGAGCGGCAAGGCGGACAGGAAGCGCACGACGAGTTCGTGCGTGTTGGCGCCGAGTGCGATCTCGGCGTCGGGCTCACCGAGCAGCGCCGCGAACCCGCGCCGCACACGCGAAGCCTGTGCGAACGCCTGCTCCCACTTGTGATCGAGATGCTCGGCCGCGTCGAGCCACGCCTGCTCCTGCGCCGCCAGCGATACATCCGGCCACGCCTGGTGCGAATGCCCGCTCAGCAGGATCCGCTCGGTCACGCGAAAGCGAGAGTAATGCGGCGCGAGATCAGCGGGATTCAGCATGGTCTCAGGAAACCACGAAGGCACGAAGGAACACGGAGGGCACGAAGAACAAGAAGGGAACGAAGAACAAAAGACAGATGCGTTCGCGCTTTAGTCGTTGTCCTGCCTTCGAGTGCTTCGCGCCCTTCGTGATCAACGTTCTGCCTTCGTGGTGTCCTTCTCCGCCTTCGAGTCCTTCGCGCCCTTCGTGGTCAGTATTCTCTCTTCGTGTCTTCGTGGTTTCCTTCACAGCCTTGCCCGGATCGCCCACAGGTCGGGGAACAGCGGCTGCATCAGTGTCGTCGCCAGGTACGCGGCGCCGCTCGAGCCGCCGGTGCCGGGGCGGGTGCCGATGGTGCGCTGCACCATCTTCACGTGACGGTAGCGCCATTCCTGGATGCCCTCGTCCAGATCCACCAGGCGTTCGCACAACTCGGCGTTCTTCGGGTCGGTGCGATAGACGCGAATCAGTTCGTCCTGCAGCGGTTCGGAGGCAGTGATCGACGCGGTGACGTCGCGATTCAGCAGTTCGGCCGGCACCGCATAGCCTTCGCGGGCGAGGAAGCGGAGGAACGCGTCCCACAAGGTCGGCGCGGCAAAGCGCGCGTCGAGCGCGCGGCGGGCGCGGCTGTCCTCCGGGAACCTGGCGAGTGCGCCGGCGGTCTTGTGGCCGAGCACGAACTCGAGCTGGCGGAACTGATCCGACTGGAATCCGCTCGCCGCCTCGAGACGTGAGCGGAACGACTGGAACTCCAGCGGCGTCATCGTCTCGAGGATGTCGAGCTGCGCCACCTTCACCTTGAGGATGGTGAGGACGCGCTTCATCGTGTGCTGCGCGCGATGCGAATCGCCCTCGGTGAGCCAGCGCATCACGTAATCCAGTTCGTGCAGGACCTGCTTGAACCACAGCTCATACACCTGGTGAATGACGATGAAGAGCATCTCGTCGTGTTCGGGACCATCGGAGCGCGGACGCTGGAGCGCGAGCAACTCGTCCACCGCGAGGTAGCTGCCGTAGGTGACGGCGGGATTGGACATGGGGACAGGATAGCGCGCGGAAAGGTGCTGAGGGGTGCTGAAGGGTGCTGACAGGTGCTGAAGGGTGCTGAC
>JADZCY010000299.1 GCA_020851325.1 Acidobacteriota bacterium
ATGACGCCGGCGCCGATCACGATCACGGATGTCATGAACGTTCAGCTTAACGCTTCGCGGCGGGAGTGGATCGCGACGGGAGACGGGAGACGGGAGGCGGGAGGCGGGAGGCGGGAGACGAGAAGCGGGAGGCGGGAGGCGGGAGGCGGGAGGCGGGAGCGGAAGCGGGCAGGCGGTCTCAGCCGGGATCGCATGGCCCTCGGGACAGCATCACCGTCGGGACGGCCCTCGCGTCGGGACGGCCGGCAGGGTTGCCGCTCACCAACACCTTGCGGATTCTGGCCCGACGGTTCGAGCGCGAGTAGTCCCGATCCTGATGCTGTCCCGATGGTTTGGCAGTCCCGATAGCAGTGCAGTCCCGGCAAACGAAGAGATTAATTCCTTCGCTTCTCTTCGTTTGCCAACACCCAACTCGATTGGTGGACGAGCCGCGCGATGCGCTCCATCTTCTCGTAGTTGATCCGTTCCGGCCGGTCGTACTGCGTGTGGTAATCGGGATGCAGGCCGGTGTGGAACCACAGCGCCGGCACGCCGTGCTGGAGGAACGGCCACTGATCGCTGCGGCGCAGCAGGTTTGATCGATTGTTGTCGTAGCGCAGCTTCAGTTCGAGGTTGAAGCCGTCTTTGTTGATGCGCTCCACCAGCGCGCTCAGCGCGGGATGGCGACTGTAGCCGAGCAGGTTCAGCGCGTTGCGGTTCGATTCCGCCGTCTGTACCTCGAGCCCGTTGAAGCGCCCGCCGCCGCCGACGGGCACTTCTTCGTTGCGCCCGATCATGTCCATGTTGAGGACGGCGACGGTGCGGTCGAGCGGGAAGGTCGGGCGTTCGGTGTAGCCCCACGCGCCAAGCAGCGGGCCGCGCTCTTCGGAGCCCCAGCAGGCGAACAACACCGAGCGTCGCGGACGCTGGCCGGCCGCCGCCGCCATCGCGTACGCATCCGCGATCTCCATCAACGCCACCGTCCCCGACCCGTCATCGTCTGCGCCGCTGTAGATGACGGTGCCGTCGGCGCCTTCATGATCGTAGTGCGCGGAGATGATCACGACCTCTTCCTTCAACTTCGGATCGCTGCCCTCCACATACGCGAGCACGTTGCGATCGAGCACCGTATGCCGCTTCACAGAGGTCGTCAGCGTCACCTCGACGCCGTCGAGCGCGACGGGCGTGATCCCTCGCGAGGTCTCCGCCGCCTTCGAGAGATCGATCAGCGACCGGCCCGTGCCGCGCACCAGCGCCTCGGCAATCGCCGGCGAGATCTGTCCGACCGGGATGTGCAGGCGGTCCGACCAGCTTGCGAGCGTGAAGCGATCCACACGCGGCGGCTGCGGCGGCCAGAACGCGCGCGCCGCGGCTTCGAAGTTCTGCGGCTCGGGATGGTTGTGTACGTCGGTGACGAACAGCACGCCGACGGCGCCCTTCGCCTGCGCCGCCAGCGCCTTCTTGATCGGCACCGCCGCTTCCGCCGTCACCACGCCGTCGAACGGACTCTGCGGATCGCGCTCGCCCGGCTCGTGCTCGAGGATCAGCGCAATGCGTCCCTTCAGCGCGTCGCCGTAGTCGTCGTACTTCAGCGCCGGTGCATGGATGCCGAAGCCGGCATAGCTAACCGGCGCGGTCACCGTGCCGCTGGCGCTGAAGCGCTGTGGATAAAAGTCCTGCTCGGGTGTCAGCTGCAGCCGCGTGCCGGCGGGCATCCTCACCTCGAGCCGATTGCCCTCGCCGAGCGTGGCGATCATCAGGTAGTTGGCCTGGATGAACGTCCCGTCCGGCGCGCCCGGCTTCAGTCCCGCCCGCTCGAACCGCGCCCGCACGTAGTCGGCCGCCAGCGCGTTTTCGGGCATGCCGACGAGTCGGCCCTTGAATCCGTCGCCGGCCAGAAAGAACAGATCAGCCCGCAGGTCGGCGACGCGGATCGAGTCGTTGAACGGCGCCGTCCCCTGCGCATCGAGCCCGACGACCAGTGCAGCGACGAAGGCAGCGGCAAGCAGACGCATCTTCATGGCGCCACCTTACGACAAAAAGTGACAGGGGTCAGGTCACGATTCGTGAGTCTGCCGGCGATCACCCACAACGGGTGGTCGCGTGTCAGGCACCAGCCACCACCTATGGACGGCAGCTCACGAATCGTGACCTGACCCCAAATGTGGCTTCGTGCCTTCGTGTATTGAGACTTCGGCGGCGTCGAACTGTTCCCTGGCTCGCTGGGCTTCTTCCAGGCTGCGATACCTGAACACGCCTCGCGGATACACGCGCGGCGAGAGTGCACGGATGCGGGCGCAGTGGCGCAGGAAGCGATCGAAGCTGTCGTCGTCCGAGCGTTCCACCGGCGCGGCGTCCATCTCGGCGACGGACCGGAATCGTTGCACACGACCCTCGCCGCTCATCGCTCGTCATCCAGATTGAAGCGCTGGCGCAACATCGCCGCGTCGTCCCGATCCTTGGCACGGACGGTGTCCCGCTTCAGGATGTAGAGAGCGCGCGGCGTCGCAACGTGTACATCGATGCCATCCACGTGCCGTTTCTGCGACTCGACGGAGTCGAAATCGGCGAACTCTCCCAAACGCGTCAGAATGTCGAAGTACAGATCCCCTGTCGGCGGAAAGTAGCGAACCGCCGGATATTCACCGAGCAGGTCCTCCGTCGAGATCTGGTCGATATGCGGATCGTCCGGATAGACGCGACGCAAAGCGGTCCTCAGCCGGTCAATGTTCTCTGGCGTCGCTTTGACAAACAGATCGACGTCTTCGGTGGCTCTGACGATGCCGTGAAAGCCCATGGCGGTCGCGCCAATCAGGACGTAGTCGAGTCCGACGTCCTGAAACGCCTTCAAGACCCGGTTGATCTCGTCGCGGTCCACACACGTAGGATAGCAGCGGTCGCGAGCCAGGCTGCCGGCGACGGACTGTCCCGATAGACATACGGTCCCGACCTGCATGCGGTCCCGCTCGGAGGAAAGTCCAGGCCCCGCGGCGGCGCCGCGCCTCCCGCCCGCCTTCCGCTTGCCCTGAGCGAAGTCGCGCTCGACGATGCTCGAGGCGACTCTGAGTCGAAGGGCCTCCAGACGAGATCGTCAAGCCCTTCAAGCCCTTCAAGCCCTGCCCGCCGTGTCACTGCGGCTGCGTCGCCGACTTCGCCGCCGCACCCAGCGTGTACTTCGTCACCCACGCGTGGATGCGCTCGAGGCGATCGAGCTGGTGGTAATACTCGGCGATGCCGTGACCCTCGCGCGGGTAGAAGACGAGTTCCGTCGGCTTGCCGCGATCCTTCAGCG
>JADZCY010000300.1 GCA_020851325.1 Acidobacteriota bacterium
GCCCGCTGCCGACGCCGCAGGCGGCGTTCGAGACGTTGATTGCCGCGCCGACCATTGCCAGCAAGCGCTGGGCGTATCAGCAGTACGACCACACCGTCGGCACCAACACCATCGCGCAGCCGGGCCTCACAGCCGCGGCCGTGCGCGTGAAGGACGCGTCGATTGGTCTGGCCGTGTCGGTTGACGGCAACGGACGCTTCGGCTTCCTCGATCCCTATCGCGGCGGCATGCTGGCCGTGGCCGAGGCGGCTCGCAACGTTGCCTGCACCGGCGCCGAGCCGATCGGCGGCACCAACAACCTGAACTTCGGCAACCCCGAGCGCCCCGAAATCATGTGGCAGTTCGGCGAGGCCGTGCGCGGCATCGGCGACGCCTGCCGCGCGCTCGACGTGCCGATCACCGGCGGCAACGTCAGCCTTTACAACGAAACCGAAGGTCGCGCGATCCACCCGACGCCCGTGCTCGGCGTGGTCGGGCTGCTGGCGCGAGCGGACCGCATCTGCACGCGAACCGTCAAGCAGGCCGGCGACATCGTAATCATGTTGGGCGAGAATTTCGGCGAGCTCGGCGGCAGCGAGTATCTGGCGCGCATCCACGGCGTGGTGCGCGGCGAGGCGCCGCGGCTCGATCTCGATCGCGAGCGCGCGCTGCAGCAGCTCATCGTGAAGCTGATCGGCAATGGCAAGGTGCAGTCGGCGCACGATTGCGCCGAGGGCGGCCTCGCGATCACGCTCGCCGAGTGCACGTTCGACAGCGGCGGCATCGGCATCACGGCGGATGTGCCGGCGGCGGGTTCGGCAGGAGACACGCAGGTGCTGGCGACACTCTTCGGCGAGTCCGCCTCGCGCATCGTCGTCACGGTATCGCCGGCGCACAAGGACGACGTGCTGGCGGCGGCCGCGACTGCGGGCGTTCCCGCGAGCGTCATCGGCACCACAGGCGGCACGACGATCGAGCTGGCCGTCGGTGGCACGCGTATGGTGTCCAGCCGCGTAGCGGCGGCAGAGCAGGCGTGGGCCACGTCCATCGGCACGATGATGGCGCGGCGGAGCGGCAACCAGTCCACATCGGAGGCGTGATGTTCGACAAGCTGCACGAAGCCTGTGGCGTCTTCGGGATCTTCGGCCACCGCGAGGCGGCCAAGCTCACCTACCTCGGCCTCTACAGTCTTCAGCACCGCGGCCAGGAAAGCGCCGGGATCGCGTCGGCGGATGGCGAACGGGTGTACGTGACGCGGCAGATGGGTCACGTCGCCGACATCTTCGACGAGCCGACGCTGGCGGAGCTGCCGGGCCAGATCGCGATTGGCCACACGCGCTATTCGACCGCCGGCGAGAGCAAGCTCTCCAACGCGCAGCCGATCCTGATCGACTGCGTGCATGGGCAGATTGGCGTCTGCCACAACGGCAACATCGTCAACGCGAACGAGATCCGCGAGCGCCTGGTGCGCGCCGGATCGATTTTCCAGAGCAGCAGCGACACCGAGGTGGTACTGCACCTCTACGCGCGGTCGCAGGCCGGCAGCCCCGAGGACGCCATCGTCGAGTCGATCACGCAGTTGACCGGCGCGTTCTCGCTGGCGCTGATTCGCAAGGATCAGCTCATTGCCGTTCGCGATCCACACGGCTTCCGTCCGCTGGCGCTCGGCCGTCTCGGCGATGCCTGGGTGGTGTGCTCCGAGACGTGCGCGCTCGACCTGATTGGCGCCACCTACGTGCGCGATGTCGAGCCCGGTGAGGTGTTGATCATCGACGCCTCCGGGCTGCGATCGATCAAGCCGTTTCCGCCGCAGCCGCTGGCGCACTGCGTGTTCGAGCACGTCTATTTCGCCCGGCCCGACAGCGAAGTGTTCGGCGAAAGCGTCAACGAAGTGCGCACTGAGCTTGGCCGTCGTCTTGCGCGCGAAACCGGCGTGCCGGCGGATGTTGTGGTGCCCATTCCCGACTCGGGTGTGTGCGCCGCGACCGGCTTTGCCGAAGAAGCCGGCCTGCCGCTCCGTTTCGGCCTGATTCGCAATCACTACGTCGGCCGCACGTTCATCGAGCCGGCGCAGTCGATTCGCCACTTCGGCGTCAAGGTCAAGTTGAATCCGGTCCGCAGCATCCTCTCCGGACAGCGCGTCGTGCTCGTCGACGACTCGATCGTGCGAGGGACGACCAGCCGGAAGATCGTCAAGATGGTCCGTGCCGCCGGCGCGCGTGAAGTGCACGTGCGTATCAGTTGCCCGCCGACGGTGTCGCCGTGTTTCTACGGCGTGGACACGCCGCGGCGCAGCGAGTTGATTGCGGCCACGCACACGCTCGACGAGATCCGCCGCTACCTCGGCGCCGATTCGCTGGGGTATCTCAGCCTCGAGGGGCTGCTGCATTCGGTGCGCGGGCAGGGTAAGTCGTATTGCTCGTCGTGCTACACCGGCAAGTATCCGGTGGCTTTCCCGCAGGACCAGGCGGCCTATCTCCAATTGACGCTGAAGCCCAATGACGACAATGCCGAGCCGCAGCCGCAGGAACAACCTGAGACGGTGGCGTAGCGCGATTGCCGCGGCGCTGCTCGGCGCCGTGCTGGCCGGCGGCGTTCGCGCGTCGGCCACGTCGCGTCAGGAGCGTGGGCCGACACCGCTGTCGGCCGAGGACCTGTCGACGGCCATCGGCCGTCTTGGCGACCTCGACTACCCGACACGTATGAAGGCGGCGCGGGCGGTACGCCGCGCGCCCGGCGCCACCGCGGCGCCGGCGTTGCTGCAGGCGTTTCGCGAACATGCTGACGGTTACGTCCGCTTCCGCGCACTGGTGCTGCTGACCGGCTTTGCCGATCCACGCACCGCGGACGCGATGCAGGAAGCGTTGACATCGCCGAACGATCGCCTGCGCGAAGTGGCCTACGGCTACTTCGAGCACGCGCCGAACCCGACGCTGGCGCCGAAGTTCCTGGCTTCGCTCGACAGCGAAACCGGCGAGTTCGTGCGGCCGTCGCTCGTGCGCGCGCTGGCGGCGTTGGCGGCGCAGGGCAATGCGCCGGCGCGCGACGTGCTCATTCGCGACGCCGCCCGTGGCGTGGACTACTTCCGCAGCACGGTGATCGAAGCGCTGGGGGACTTCAAGATTACGGCCGCCGTGCCGCGTCTGATCGAAGTTGCCCGACTCGAAGGCCCGCTGCAAGACGATGCGGTGCTGGCCCTTGGTCGCATTGGCGACAAGACGGCGATGGGCGCTCTGGCGGAACTGCAGCGCACGGGCGCTGAGGTGCTGCAGCCGGCGATCGCGACCGGCTTCTGCCTGATGGGTCAGAACTGCACGTCGCATATCGGGTTCCTGCAGAAGACGCTCGGCTTCGCCGAAGACGTGCCCGGCTATCAGGACCTGTTGCGCGGCGCCGCCAGCGGCCTTGGCGCGCTCGGCGCTGCCGGCCAGACCGAAGCGACCGGCATTCTGCTCGATGTCGGCGTGCCGTCGGAGGATCCGGTGCGCGCGCCGGTGGCCCTGGCCGTCGGTATGATTGCGCTGCGCAACCTGCCGGCGTTTCTCGACGCCGTCGAGACGCGCAAGGACCGCGATGCGGTGATCAGCCTGCTCGCCGAAGGGTTCGACATGCTCGAGGAAGATCTCGAGGAGGAGCGCTTCTTCGCGGCCGTGCGCCGCACTTACTGGGCGGCAGCGGATGGTTCGCCGCGCCGCGCGCTCTGCGAACAACTCATCACCCGATTGGATTTCTGAACCCGTGCAGCATATGGACTACAAGTCGTCTGGCGTGGACATCGAGGCGGGCAACGAAACCGTCCGCCGCATCAAGGGATTGGCGCGGGCCACCTTCACGCCCGGTGTGCTGTCGGAGATTGGATCCTTCGGCGGGCTGTTCTCGCTCGGCAACGACTGGCGTGATCCGATCCTGGTGTCGAGCGC
>JADZCY010000301.1 GCA_020851325.1 Acidobacteriota bacterium
CTTTCTTGACCACGTCATCCTGATTCCTCCTGTGGGGAAAACCACGTACAACAAGCCGCAGCCTGAACAACCCGGATCGCCGTCGATCCGGTGACATCACGTCTTACAACGCGCCCTTACAAGTCACCTACAAAACGCCTGTTCGACAAGCGAACACACGTAACCCCTCCGCGAACCAGACGAGGACGAATGGTGTGGAGGGAAGGATGCAATCTACAGGAGTCGGGACGAATTGCGCAAGGAAAACAGATTGAACGAGGGTTCAAGCGATCATGGACTGGAGGGCTGGGGGACTGGAGGACCGGAGGGCTGGAGGGCTGGAGGTGCCTCCGTGGACAAGTGATCCTTCCCAGGACCTAAGACCTAGGACCCAGGACCTAAAAAAAGGCGCGCTCGGCATGTGCCGGCGCGCCCTTTTTCGCAACTGGCCCGATTATCCGCCGAACGGCTTGAGGAAGAACAGGATCAGCGAGATGAGGAGGACGTAGATGACGAGCGACTCGATCAGCACCAGACCGAGAATCAGCGCGCCACGGATTTCGCCGGCGGCGCCCGGATTGCGGGCGATCGCCTCGGTGGCGGCGGCGACCGCCTTGCCCTGGCCGAGCGCGGCGCCGATGGCGGCAATGGCCAGCGCAAAGCCCGCGGTGATGATCGACCACTGCACGAGGCCCGAGTCCGCGGCCATGCCGGCGTCCTGCGCGTAGGCCGGCGACACCAGGCCAAGGACCAAGAACCCAAACATCAAGGACAGCACTGTCCGTCGTGTGCTCACAGCTAACGCCTCCCTACCAGTCCGAACCAGATTACGAAACCCGTTGATTGCGTCGAATGGCTTCGACCCCTGCGGCAAGGACGGGCGCGGTTACCCCCGCCAGCATCCCGACCGGGTCGAGGTGCAAACGCACCATCATACCGTAGGCCGCGACGGCGAGTATAGCATGCCTTGTGAAGAGTTTCACTAGCACCCAGGCGCCCCCACGGCCGCCGCCAGAGGCCACCAGCGCGTCCACCAGACCGGTCAGCGCCCACCCCGAATAGGCCATCAACAGCCCGCCGCCAATCACTCCACCGGCGCGCCGCGGCTCATCCGGCCACCAGATGGCCGCCACCACGGCCATGGCGAGGCAGACGACCGCCGCAGTGCGCCAGATGCGCCGGATCATGCGCGCGTCGACGGAGGCGTGCCATCCGAAGACGATGAGGTGGGACGGGACGCGGTGGCCTGGAGCACGCGGTAGACGTTGAGCACGCCGGCGGCGAGGCCAAGGAAGAAGCCGGTGAACGACAGCCACGGCGTGCTGCCGAGTTTGCCGTCGAGCCAGTAGCCGCCGCCAAAGCCCAGCACGAGCGCGAGCACGAACGACATGCCCACCGTGCTCAACTGTCCGAGCGTTCGTAATGTCGACGGCGAATCAGGCATCGCTTTGGTCTGTCACAGTCTACGCCGACGACTATACTCGCGCAGATGACACCGACAGAACGGCTCGGCCGTGTGATCGTCGTCGGCGCGACGCTCGTCGCCGCGCTGCTGTCGTCCGCCGCGGCGCCGACCCTGCACGCGCAGGCCACCGAGCGCGTCATCTACGCCAGCGCGGTGGACGCGAAAACGAAAGCGCCGCTCGAGACGCTCACCGCCGCCGACGTGCGCGTCACCGAAGACGATCGCGCCCGCGAAGTGCTCCGCGTCACGCCGGCGACGACGCCGATGCCGGTGGCGATTGTCGTCGACAACCAGACGCAGGCGCAGCCGCACATCGGCGACCTTCGCCGCGCCGTCGCCGCCTTCGTCACCCGCATCCAGAACGTCGGTCCCATCGCCATCATCACCACCGCCGACCGGCCGACGATCCTGCAGGACTACACCACCGACATCGCCCGCGTGCAGGACGCGGTGAACCGCATCTTCCCGCAGCCTGATTCGGGCGCGACGCTTCTCGACGCCATCCCCGAGGTCACGCGCGGCCTCACGCGCCGCGAAGAGGACCGCGCCGCCATCGTGCTGGTCAGCTTCGAGTTCACCGAATTCAGCACGCGCCACTTCTCGGAAGTCCTCGACGATGTGGAGGCGAGCGGGGCGGCGCTGCACGCGGTGGTGCTGCGCAATCAGGCGGCGAACCTGCTGAACGACGCCACGCGCAATCGGTCCGTCGTGCTCGACCGCGGCGTCAACGAGTCGGGCGGCACACGCGTCGATGTCCTCACCAGCCTCAGCTTCACCAACGCGCTCGAACAGATCGCCAACGTCCTGGTCCGTCAACACCGCGTCGTCTACGCGCGGCCGCAGCAGTTGATTCCGCCCGAACGCGTCGCCATCACCAGCACGCGCGACGGCGTCACCATCACCGGCACGCCGGCCCGCGGGCAGAAGGACCGATGACGCGACGCCTTGCACTGCCGGCGGCGCTGCTCGTCGCCGCCTGCGTCAGCGTGCTGCTGGCGCAGGAACCGCAGCAGGTGTTCCGCGCCGGCGTCGACCTGGTGTCGCTGAACATCACCGTCGAAACGGCGCAGCACCAGTACGTCACCGATCTCGACGCCACCGACTTCTCGGTGTTCGAAGATGGCGCGAAGCAGGACATCCAGTACTTCAACCGCACCAACCTGCCGATCGCGCTGTCGCTGCTCATCGACACCAGCGCCAGCATGGAAGAACGACTACTGGTGGCGCAGGATGCCGCCGTCGGTTTCGCGCAGCGCATCCGCGCGCAGGACCTGGCGCAGATCGTCGACTTCGACAGCCGCGTCGCCATCGTCCAGGGATTCACCAACGACAAGGCGCTGCTCGAGAACGCGATTCGCGGCACGGCGTCGGGCGGCTCGACCTCGCTCTACAACGCCATCTACATCGCGCTCCGCGACCTCTCGAAGATCCGCGCCCGCACCGAAGACGACATCCGCCGCCAGGCCATCGTCGTGCTGTCGGACGGTGAGGACACGACGAGCCTGGTGAGTTTCGAGGAAGTGATGGAACTGGCGAAGCGCTCGGAGACGGCCGTCTACACCATCGGCCTGCAGCCGCGCGACGTGACGGCGCTGCGCGGCTTCCGCGAGGCCGAGTTCGTGCTGCGGCAGTTCGCGCAGGAAACCGGCGGCCGCTCGTTCTTCGTCCAGAAGGCCGAGGAACTGACCGGCGTCTACGCGCAGATCGCCGACGAACTGTCGAATCAGTACACGGTGGGCTACACGCCGAAGAACACCAAACGCGACGGCGCCTGGCGCAAGCTGCTCGTCCAGGTAACGCGGCCGAACGTCACGGTCCGCACCAAACGCGGGTACTACGCGCCGAGCAGGTAGACGAAGAAGACCACGTCGGGATTGCTGTTTTCACGGCTCGGGAGGCGGGAGGCGGGAGGCGCGAAGGGCTCAAAGGGAAGACGCGCCGGGACGGCAGCGCGTGCGGGACAGCCTTCGTGTTCGGGACTGAGCTTCCCTCGGGACTGCGTACGCTTGACGACCGGCCGGTCGACCGGCCCCGTCGGTCATCGGAACTGAGGGCAGTCACTCCCGGACGATGGCTCCGTCCCGACGTCTGTTGTGTCCCGTCGCCGTTCGGTCCCGACGGCTCTCGCGCGCAGCGTCAGGCCCGGCGCGAGAGTAGAATCTGAGCCGTGCGACCCAAAGTCTTTCTCATCGGCGCCGGGCCCGGGGCTCCGGATCTCATCAGCGTTCGTGGCCTGCGCGCACTGCAATCGGCCACCGTCGTCCTGCACGACAGCCGCGTCCATCCGCGCCTGCTGGCGATGGCGCCGCCGCAGGCCGAGCGCATCGATGTCGGCCGCGTCGCGCCGGAAGTATTCGAACAGGACGCCATCAACTTCCTGATCGCCGAGAAAGCACGCGAAGGACAAACGGTTGCGCGATTGAAATGGGGCAGCCCGTTCCTGTTCGACCGCGGCGGCGTCGAAGCGCTGTTCCTGCACGAACAGGGCATCGTCTTCGAGGTGATTCCCGCCGTGCCGTCGCTCGTGGCGGCTTCGTCGTTTGCCGGCATCCCACTCACCTACCCGGGCGCCGGCGACACGGTAACCTTCCTCCGCGGGTATGAAAGCGAAGGGCGCCAGACACCAGGCATCGACTGGACCAGCCTCGCGAACCTGGGCGGCACGCTGGTGTCGTTCACCAGCCCGCGCCAACTGCAGCGCGTCGTCACGTCGCTGATCTCGCACGGCCGCCCCGAGGACGAACCGGCGGCGTTCGTCATGGGCCCCTCGGTGCCGGCGCAGCAGACGGTCGTTGCCACGCTCGGCGACATCGTCAGCGCCGTGCAGGGGCACGAGAAGCCGGTGCCGGGCTTTCTCGTCGTCGGCACGGTGGTCCGCTTCCGCGATCACCTGCGGTGGTTCGACAACCGGCCGCTGTTCGGCAAGCGCGTGCTGGTGACGCGATCGCGCGAGCAGGCGCCGGAACTGGTGGAGTTGCTGGAACTGAACGGCGCCGAGGCGATCGAAGCGCCGGTGCTGCGCATCCTGGCGCCGCTCGACGAAGCGCCGATCGAACAGGCCGTCGCCAACCTGCGGTCGTACGACTGGGTGCTGTTCACCAGCACCAACGCCGTCGCCGCGGTGCTGCGTCGCGTGCTGCGCGAGTCGCGCGACCTGCGCGCCATTGCCGGCCCTTCGCTCTGCGCGGTCGGACCGGGCACGGCGGAACGGCTGCACCGTTTCGGCATCGTGCCCGACCTGGATCCCGACGACCATCGCATCTCCGGTCTGCTCCGCGCCTTGTCGGCGCGCGGTTCGCTCAAGGGCGCGCGTGTGCTGCTGCCGGTGTCCGATGCGCCCGGGGACTCGTTGGCCGATGAACTCCGCGCCGCCGGGGCGCTCGTCGATCGTATCGAGGCGTATCGCGCCGCGACGGTCGAAGGCGACCTGCACCTCGATCTCTATCGCCAGCTCCTCGAGCGCCGCATCGACGCGGTGACGTTCACCAGCGCCACCACCGTACGTGCGTTCGTCGAGATTCACGGCGCGGATCAGTCCGCCGACCTGCTCTCGAGCACCGTCGTCGCCACCATCGGTCCCGCCGCCGCCGACGCCGCCGCCGAAGCCGGCATCCCCGTGCACGTCGCGACGACCGGAGGAACGATCGATGAACTGGTGTACGGACTGATTCATCATTTCAGGTCCTAGGTCCTAGGTCCTAGGTCTTAGGGCATTGGCGATTGGCGATTGCCCGCAGCGAGGTGCCATGAAACGCGTCATTCTCTCCACTTGTTGCGCACTGCTGGCTGCCTGCTCGACGACGCCGCCGCCGCCGGCGCATGATCTGCTGATCGTCAACGCGACGATCGTCGACGGCACGGGCGCGGCGCCGCGCAGCGGCAGCATTGCCGTGAAGGACGGGCGCGTCACGGCAGTGGGCGCCGTCGAGGGCACGGCCACGCGCACGATCGACGCGCGGAACCGCGTGGTGTCGCCCGGCTTCATCGACATGCACTCGCATTCCGACATGCCGCTCGTCACCGACGGCCGCGCGCACAGCAAGATCCGTCAGGGCGTCACCACCGAGATCATCGGCGAGTCGGGATCGATCGCGCCGCGCAAGGAAGCCTCGGAGACCCAGCCGTGGACCGACTTCGCCGGCTACTTCGGCGTGCTCGAGAAGCAGGGCATCTCGGTCAACCTGCTTTCCTACATCGGCCTCGGCCAGGTCCGCGAACTGGTCGTCGGCAACGACTTTGTGAAGCCGACGGCGGAGCAGATGACTGGGATGAAGGCATTGGTGGAGGCGGCGATGACGCAGGGCGCGCGCGGCGTGTCCACCGGACTCATCTATCCGCCGAACGCCTATCAGTCGCTCGACGAACTCGTTGAACTGTCGGCGGTGGCGGCCGCGCGTGGTGGGCTCTACGCCTCGCATCTCCGCTACGACGGACAGAAGCTGCGCGAAGGCATCGAGGAAGCGATTGCCGTCGGCGAGCGCGCCAAGATGCCGGTGCACGTCTTCCACGTCAAGGTCACCGGCCAGCAGAACTTCGGCCGCATGAAGGAAGTGATCGAAATCGTCGAAGCGGCGCGGGCGCGCGGCGTGCGGGTGACGGCGGATCAGTATCCGTATGTGGCGAGCAGTACCAGCCTCACCGCGACGATTCCGCAGTGGGCGGAAGAAGGCGGCTCGGACGCACTCGTGGCGCGGCTGAAGGATCCGGCGACACGCCGGCGGATCCGCCGCGACATGGAAGATCCCAACCCGACGTGGGAGAACCGCTATCAGTCGGCCGGGACGTGGCAGAACGTGCAGTTGGCCGCCATCGGCCGCAACCGCACCGGCGATCCGTCACCGAACCGCAAGTACGAAGGCATGCGCATCGCCGAAGCGGCAAAGCAGGCCGGCAAGGAGCCGTTCGACTTCGTCTTCGATCTGCTGATCGAGGAGCGCGGCTCGGTGCAGTGCATCTACTTCATCATGTCGGAGGACGACCTGAAGCTGGCGCTGCAGCAGCCGTGGGTGGCCATCGGGTCGGATGGTTCGGCGCTGTCGATCGAAGGGCCGCTCCGCGCCGGTGTGCCGCACCCGCGCAACTTCGGCACCTTCCCGCGCGTGCTCGGCCGCTACGTGCGCGAGGAAAAGGTCATCCCGCTCGAAGAAGCCATCCGCAAGATGACATCACTGCCGGCAGCGACGCTCGGTCTCGGTGATCGCGGCACGATCGAAACCGGCCGCTGGGCCGACCTCGTCATCTTCGATCCCGCCATCGTCGGCGACCGCGCCACCTTCGAGGATCCATTCCAGTATCCCGTCGGCATCGACACGGTGATCGTCAACGGCACCGTGGTGCTGGACGAGGGAACGCACACGGGGGAAAAACCAGGAAAGGTCCTAGGACCTAAGTCTTAGGTCTTAGGTCTTAGGTCCTAGGTCTTAGGCAAAAGATCGCTGATCAGGGTGTTCGGCTTTCGTGGACGCGGTTTTGTCCCAGGACCTAGACTAGGACTTAGGACCCAGGACCTGCGTTATCTCCACGGCATGAGGCGTTCGATCCAGGCGATGCGTGTGAGGTCGTTGTAGATCACCGTCACCATCAGCGCCATCAGCGCGACGAAGCCGGCGAACAGCATCTTTTCCTTCACCGCCAGGCTGAAGTCGCGGCGGACGATCGTCTCGATCGCCATGATGAAGATGTGGCCGCCGTCGAGCACGGGAATCGGCAGCAGGTTGAGGATGCCGAGATTGAGGCTCAGTGACGCCATCAGGCCGAAGAGCGCGATCCAGCCGGCCTGCGCCGATTCGCCGGAGAGCTGCGCGATGCCGACCGGCCCCATGAGCTGACGCGGCGAGGCTTCGCCGCGGAAGAGATCCGCCAGCGTCCGCAGGATCATCCCCGACATCTCGATGTTGCGCTGCACGCTGAGGCCGACGGCCTCGAGCGGCGACGGCTTGAACGACTCGACGGCGTCGCTGATGCTGATGCCGATGCGGCCGGTGTCGCCCTGACGCGTCGGCGTCACCGTGATCGTCTGCTGGCCGCCATCACGCCGCACCACCATGTCGATCGGCTGATCGGCGTACTTGCCGATGGCGTCGGACACCTGCGAGGCGAAGACCATGCGCTCGCCGTTGATCGAGACGATCACATCGCCGCCGCGTACACCGGCCTGTTCCGCCGGCTCGCCGGCAGCGACGGCGCGGATGCTCGGGTTGACGTCGGGCAGCACGCCGATGGTGCCGACCTCGAAGCGCGCGTCGTTGCGCGTGCGGAGTTCGGTGAGGTCGGGGCGAATCGTCAGCCGCTGCTCCTGGTGATCGCGGATGATCACCATCTCCACCTCGCGCTCGGGCCGCGACAGCACGGCCATGTCGAGCTGTTCCCACGTCGACACTTCGGCTGATCCCAGACGCGTGACGAGATCGCCCGGCCTGACCCCGGCCTTCTCCGCCGGTGACCCCGCCTGCACCACGCCCACCTGCGCCGGCTTGTCGAGATACGCCGGCTGCGTCGCGCCCTGCATCAGCACGATGGCCAGGATGATCACGGCGAGCCCGAGGTTCATCAGCGGCCCCATGATCAGGATCTGGAAGCGCTGCCACTTGGTCTTCGAGAGAAACTCGTCGGACTGCCCCGAGCGCGGATCCTCGGGATTCTCGCCGGCCATCTTCACGTAGCCGCCGAGCGGAATGGCGCTGAGCGCGTATTCCGTATCGCCGCGCGTGAACTTGAGCAGCTTCGGACCGAAGCCGAGCGAGAAGGTCAGGACGCGCACGCCGTTCCAGCGCGCCGCCATGAAATGGCCCAGCTCGTGGACGAACACGAGCACACCCAGCACGAACGCAAAAGCCAGCAGCGTCGTCACGCGAAGTTCCTCACGGGATCGATTGTAACTCCCGCACCCCGGCCCGGGCGCGGTCGCGGGCCCAGCCGTCGATGCGCCGCACGGCGTCGAGCGTGTCGGCGACGCCGCCGGTGTGGGCATTCATGGTGGCGGCAATCAGGTCGGGAATGGCGGTAAAGCCGAGTTCGCCGCGCAGAAACGCGTCGACGGCCACTTCGTTGGCGGCGTTCAACACGATGGGCAGGCTGTTCTCGGCCTCGAGCGCGCGATAGGCCAGGCGCAGGCAGGGGAAATCGTCCCAGGCCGGTTCGTGGAACTCCAGTGTGCCCATGCGCGTGAGATCCAGGAACGGCACCGGCGCGTCCCAGCGTTCTGGATACGAGAACGCGTACTGAATGGGCAGGCGCATGTCGGTGATGCCCATCTGCGCGATCACCGAGCCGTCGCGGAGTTCCACCATCGAATGCACGATCGACTGCGGGTGCACAACCACATCGATGCGCGAGGCCGGCATGCCGAACAGCCAGTGCGCCTCGATCACCTCGAGGCCCTTGTTCATCAGCGTCGCCGAATCGATGGTGATCTTCTGCCCCATCTGCCACGTCGGATGCTTCAACGCATCGGCCGCGGTGACGCCGGCGAGGCTGGCGCGCGAGCGGCCGCGGAACGGCCCGCCAGACGCGGTAAGGATCAAACGACGCACGTCAGCACCGGAGCGCTGGTGCAGGCACTGGTGAATGGCGTTGTGTTCGCTGTCCACCGGCAGGATGGCGACGCCGTGTGCGCGCGCGGCGTCCATCACCAGGCCGCCGGCCATCACCAGCACTTCCTTGTTGGCGAGCGCGATGGTCTTGCCGCAGGCAATGGCCGCGAGCACGGCTTCGAGCGCCGCGGTGCCGGACGAGGCGCACAACACGACGTCCACGGACGGGCAGGTCGCCACGGCGAGGAGTCCCTCCGCGCCGGACGCCACCGTGCGCGGTGGATCGCACAGGCCGCGCAGCGTATCCACGCCGTCGCCGCTGGCGAGCGCGACGACCTCGGGACAGTACTTGCGAACCTGCTCGGCCAGCAGCGCCGCGTTGTTGCCGGCGCCAAGCGCAACCACTCGCAGCCGATCCGGATGCGCGTCCACCACCGCCAGCGCGCTGGTGCCGATGGAGCCGGTGGAGCCGAGGATGGCAATGCGGATCATGACGCGCTAGCGGATGAAGAAGTAGAAGA
>JADZCY010000302.1 GCA_020851325.1 Acidobacteriota bacterium
AGGTAGATGCTCATTCGCCGGCCGGCGAGATGAACACCAGACGCGAGACCTTCGGGGCCGGCGGCAACGCGCTGGGCGCCACGGTGTCGGCGGCAATCTCGGCCATCGACACGGTGGTCAGGGTTTCCAGAATCCGGTTCTTGATCTTCCAGAGCGGGTCGCGAACGCTGCACGTCCCGAACTGGTCGCAGGCGTGGTCGTCCTCGGAACACGCCGTCACCGTCACCGGGCCGTCCACCGCCTGAATCACGTCGGCCACGGTAATCGTCGTCGCCGGGCGGCCGAGTCGATACCCGCCGCGCGTGCCCTGCACCGACACCAGCAGCTTGGCGCGGACCAGGCGCTGAAGGATCTTGGCCAGCAGCTCCAGCGGAATCGTGTACGCCTCGGAAATCTCGCGCGCGCTCGACGATCCATTGCCGTCCTGGCGGGTGGCCAGGTGCTTCACGGCAATGAGCGCGTAGTCCGACTTCTTGGAGAATCTCAGCATGACGGGGAAAAATCCGACCGCAGAAGTCTTATTTTAGGCCGAGCCGACGGGGATGACAAGCAGGACAGCAAGAAAGGCTTGGAGGGCTTGGAGGGCTGGAGGGCTGGAGGGCTGGAGGGGGCTGGAGGCAATCACTCGGTGCTTCCGCCTCCCGCCTCCCGCTTGCCCTGAGCGAAGTCGAAGGGCCTCCCGCCTCCCGATGCTCTTCTGTCCCGGCAGCGTCAGTATTTCGGCTGCGTCGGATCCACCTGATCAATCCACCCAAGGATGCCGCCGGTCAGGTTGCGGACGTTCTTGAAGCCCGCGCCGCGGAGGAACGTCGCGGCTTTCTGGCTGCGGACGCCGGACTTGCACTGCGCGATGATGGCCGCGTTCGGGTCGAGTTCGCCGTGCCGCTGCGGCAATTCGCCGAGGGGAATGAGTGTGGAACCGGGAATGCGGTTGATCTGGTATTCCTGCGGTTCGCGGACGTCGAGCACGAACAACGGTTCACCGCGGTCGAGCGCCGCCTTCAATTCGCGCGGGGTGATGTCGGTGCTGCTGGCCGCACCGGCGGCCGCCACAGGTGCGGGCGGCGTCACACCGCAGAACTGGTCGTAGTCGATGAGCGCGGTTACGGTCGGGTTGTCGCCGCACACGGGGCACTCCGGATCCCGGCGGAGCGTCAACTCGCGAAAACGCATCTTCAGCGCGTCGAACACGAGGAAGCGGCCGATCAGCGGATCGCCCGCGCCAAGGATCAGCTTGATCGTTTCCGTCGCCTGAATGGTGCCGATGATCCCCGGCAGCACCCCAAGGACACCGGCTTCGGCGCAGCTTGGCACCAGGCCCGGCGGCGGCGGCTCGGGATAGAGGCAGCGATAACACGGGCCGTTCTTGGCGCCGAACACCGACGCCTGCCCTTCGAAACGGAAAATGCTGCCGTAGGCGTTGGGCTTGCCGGTCAGCACGCACGCGTCGTTCACCAGGTAGCGCGTCTGGAAGTTGTCGGTGCCGTCGAGGATGACGTCGTACTTCGAAAACAGATCCAGCGCGTTCGCCGAGGTCAGCGCCGCTTCATACGTCTCGACGTGCACGTTGGGATTGAGCGCGTGGATCGTGTCCTTCGCCGACGCCAGCTTCGAACGGCCCACGTCCGGCGTGCCGTGCAGCAACTGCCGCTGCAGGTTGCTCAGATCGACGACGTCGAAGTCGATGATGCCGAGGGTGCCGACGCCAGCCGCGGCCAGATACATGGCCGCGGGCGATCCGAGTCCGCCGGCGCCAATGCACAGCACACGCGCCGCCTTCAGCTTGCGCTGCCCCTCCATGCCGACTTCCGAGAGGATCAAGTGCCGGCTGTAGCGCTGCGTTTCGTCGCCCGACAGCTCCGGCAGATTCGATACCTCCACCACGCCACTGCCCCCGGCCACCGACGGGATGATGCTGACGACGTCGCCGGGCTTGAGCGGCGTCGCGTCCTTCTGGAGATAGCGGATGTCCTCGTCGTTCACGTAGACGTTGACGAAGCTCCGGATCCTGCCCTCCGGCGTATACAGATGGTTCTTCAACCCCCCATACGTCGTCGTCAGGGCCTGAAGGAGTTCACCAACGGTTTGTCCCTCGACGTCGACGGCGTCGAGCTTGTTGGTGAAGGGACGGAGCGGCGTGGGGATGAGGATGCGGGTCATGGCGGAAGTCGGAATCAGGAGGTGGTGGATCAGCAGTCAGTGAGCTTCAGTCAGTGAGCTTCGGCCGCGGTCGCGAGCGGCTCTTCGTCGAACCGCGAACGATCGTCGTGCAGGCGCCACGAGGTCATCTCTTCGTCGCGCGCGGCGCGCACCGACAGGATGACATACGAGAACACGGGCCAGGCGTGATCCAGATCGTATTGCGACGGCCGGGCCGGATGATCGGGATGCGAGTGATAGAAGCCGAGCAGATCGAGACCAAGCTCGGTGGCGCGAGCTTCGGCGGTGCGATAGTCCGCCGGCCGCACGAGGAAGCGGCGGCGCGGACCTTCCTCGGTGGTGTTCGGCATCGGCACGGCTTCCATCACCACGCCGTCGCGGCCGATCAACGCGCCGCAGCACTCATAGGGATACGTTTCGCGGCCGTGCGCGCGAATCGCGGCATCGACGCCGTCGCCGAGGACGAGGCCGGTCATGCCGCCTCCCAGAAACGTTCGGACAGATAGCGTTCACCGCCATCACACAGCACGGTGACGACGACGGCCGGCGCTTTCGCGACGCGCAGTGCGGCGACGACGTTGGCGCCGGACGAGATGCCGACGAGCAACCCTTCTTCGCGCGCCAGGCGTCGCGTCATCGCAAACGCCTCTTCGGTATCGACGCGCACGTCAGCATCGGCCACGGACGGATCGTAAATACCGGGCACGATCGCCGTCTCCATGTGCTTCAGCCCCTCGAGACCGTGCAGCGGACTGTCGGGCTGCATGGACACCAGCGTGATGCCCGGGACGAGTTCGCGCAGTCGCCGGCCGGTGCCGACGAACGTTCCACTCGTGCCGAGTCCCGCGACGAAATGCGTCAGGCGTCCGCCCGATTGCTCGACGATCTCCGGCGCCGTGGTGTCGTAATGCGCGCGCCAGTTGAACGGGTTGTTGTACTGGTCCGGATAGAAATAGCGCTCGGGATCGGCGTCGTACAACCGGCCGGCTTCGCGGATGGCGCCATCGGATCCTTCGAGAGGATCAGTCAGCGTGAGTTCCGCGCCGTAGGCGTTCAGCATCCGCTTCCGTTCCGGGGTGACGTTGTCGGGCACGCACAGGCGCACCGGAATGCCCATCGCCGCGCCGAACATCGCGTAGGCAATGCCGGTGTTGCCGGAGGTCGCATCGAGCAGCGTCTTGCCCGGCCGCAGCGCGCCGCTGGCCAGACCCTCGAGCAGCATGCGCCGCGCTGGTCGATCCTTCACCGAGCCGCCGGGGTTGCGATACTCCGCCTTGCCGTAGAGTTCGATGCCGGGACATGACGCTTCGATTCGCCGCAGCCGGATGAGCGGCGTGCGGCCCACGAGATCGAACAGCGGATGCGTGTGGGCGAGGGCGGGCAAGACGGACGTGATCATGCAGGGACCGGGACGCTTTCTTCCATGCCATCGAGGCATGGATGTCATGCCCCCGTTACTTCAGTGCGACCGTCACGACGACGTTGCCGCGGATCTCGATCTCTCCTTCAGCTACGGGCGTTGACGCCGAAGCCGAGAACGCCATCGTGCGGTCCGCCATCTGCGGACGAACCGGCGACATGACGGCTCCGGACTCTTCGATGCGCACAAGGCGGTCAACGGTTCGCTTCGCTCCCGCCGCCACCGCGTCCGCTCGCGCCATCGCGTCGGTGACCGCCAGCGTCAGGGCCTCGCGCTCCGCCTGAGCACGGTCCTTCAGCCCCCACTCGAGGCCGAACAACGTCGTCGCACCGGCGGCGACCGAGATGTCCAGCACCTCGCCCAGCCGTTTCAAATCGTCGACGCGCACCTCGATGACGTTGCGGGCGACATAACCGCGCGGCTTCTGCTTGCCCTCGACGTAGTCGAACTCCATCTGCACCGAGACGGTCATCGTACGAATCGCGTCCTTGGGCAGGCCAAGCGCGGCGAGCTTGCCCTGCACGGCGGTCATCGCGGTATTGGCGATGGACTGCGCGTCGGTGGGGCGTGCCGATCGCCCCTCGGCGCCAATGCGCACGCGCGCCTGGTCCGGAGCGCGGCGGACGATGCCCTCGCCGGTCACGCTGACGGTTGGCGCGGACGGCGATCCGGGTGTTTGCGCCGCCGCCATCATCGGCCACACGAGCAGCAGAGCCGCCACGGCCACGAGCGCTGAGCTGTGCGTCATCAATGCGTCTCCCCTTTATCCCGAGTAGACCACACGAAAGCCGATGCTGTACGCGTAGGTGTCGGGCGGCACCTTGTGTCGATGCGCACAGCGGAGCTGGTCGACATCGTGCGTCACCCACGAGCCGCCGCGCAGCACGCGGAACACGCCCTGCGCCGGACCGCGCGGGTTGTGGCGTTCCGGATCGCGATACGCATCGGCGCCATACCAGTCCGCCACCCACTGCCACACGTTGCCGGCCATGTCGAACAGACCGAAGTCGTTGGCCGGGTAACTACCGACGGGCCGCGTGCCGCGATGCTTCTTGAGCGCCGGCTCGTGCAGGAAGTTGCCGCGCGAGGCGTCGATGTCGTCACCCCACGGATAGCGGCGGCGTTCCAATCCGCCACGCGCCGCGCGTTCCCACTCGGCTTCGGTCGGAAGCCGCACGAGCTGTCCGATCTGTCCGCTCAGCCAGCGGCAATACGCCATCGCGTCGCTGTAGGTGATGAGCGTGACGGGATGCGTCGCGCGCTCGCGCGGCGGTTCGCCACCGCGCCACACGTAGGGCGCCGCCAGTTCACGGAAGGTCAGTTCGTGCTGCGTGGTGACCACCAGCGGCAGTTCGCGCAGCGATGGCGCGGGATGACCGGTGTCGCGCACGAAGGCGGCGTACTGTTCGACGGTAATGGGATGGCAGGACGCGTGGAAGCCGTCGACGCGAACATTGTGTTCGGGTTGCTCATCGCCGTTGCCGTCCGGCGTGCCCATGGTGAAGCGACCACTGGGAATCGCCGCAAAGCGCGGAAGGATGTCGTCGGCCATGCGCCCGTTTCGGCAGCAAGTATACTGCCGCACCATGCACTGCACGCGGCGCGTGACGAAGGCGCGCCGGCGGCGCGACGCGTCATGACCCTCCCCCAGTTGTCACTTGTCTGCATCGGCTTCGGGCACGTCGGCCAGCGGCTGGCGCGGCTGCTCACCGAGATTGCGCCACGCCTCGACTTCGGCTGGCGCCTCGTCGCCATCGGCACCCGCCGGCACGGCTCGGTCGTCGATCCGCGCGGCATCGACGTCACGCGCGCGCTGGCGTTGATCGACAGCGGTCAGCCCCTTGACCGTCTCGATCCGTCGCCCCGTCAGCGCAGTGGCCTCGACGTCATTCGCCAGGCCGCGCGCGATCTCGCGGACGAGGCCGCCGACGGACGCCTGGTCTGCGTCGAATCGACGGTGCTGAACATCGACGATGGCGAACCGGCGCTGTCGCACGTGCGCGCCGCCCTCGAAGCACAAATGCACGTTGTCACGGTGAACAAGGGGCCGGCGGCGTTTGCCTGTGACGAGATCGAGGCGATGGCCGAGGCCGTCAATCGTGCGTGCCTGTTCGAAGGCGCGGTGATGGACGGCGTGCCGGTGTTCAACCTGGTGCGCGAGACATTGCCGGCGGTGCGCGTGGATGGCTTTCGCGGCGTCATCAACACGACGTCGAACTTCGTGCTGTCGGCGCTGGAACGCGGTCAGGCGTTCGACGACGCCGTGCGCGAGATGCAGGCGCGCGGGATTGCGGAGGCCGATCCGTCGCTCGATATCGACGGCTGGGACGCGGCCGCCAAGACAGCAGCACTGGTGAACGTGCTGATGGGCGGGAGCGTGACGCCGCATCAGGTGGTGCGCACCGGCATCCGTCAGGTCACGGCTGCGGACATCGGTGAGGCGCGCGCGCGTGGACGACGGATCCGGCTGGTCGCGTCGGCGGCGCGACACGGCGGCGCGATCGAGGCGCGTGTGGAGCCGGAACTGCTGACGCCGGACGATCCGCTGGCCGGCCTCGCCGACACCGAGAACGCGCTCTACCTTCGCACCGACCTGCTCGGCGACATCGGCATCGTCCAGCGCGAAGGCAACCTGACGCAGACGGCCTATGCCGTGGTGAGTGATCTGAGCCGCATTGCCGTGCGGCTGCGGGACGAGACGAGACGATGAGTGGACCACTGACGGGAATCACGGTGCTCGACCTGACGCGCGTGCTGTCGGGCCCGTACTGCACGATGATGCTGGCCGACCTCGGCGCGCGCGTGATCAAGATCGAGCATCCAGGCAAGGGCGACGACACGCGGCAGTGGGGACCGCCGTTCCTTGGCGTCGAGAGCGCCTACTTCCTCAGCATCAACCGCAACAAGGAAAGCGTCACGCTCGACTACAAGCAGCCGGGCGGCCGGGAAGTACTCGAGCGGTTGATCGATCGCGCCGACGTGCTGGTCGAGAACTTCAAGCCGGGCACGCTCGACCGCGCCGGGTTCGGCTGGGAGGCGGTACACTCGCGCGCGCCGCGGCTGGTGTATGCGTCGATCTCCGGTTACGGCCAGACAGGCCCGCGCCGGAACGAGCCGGGATACGACGCGGTGATTCAGGCCGAAGGCGGACTGATGAGCGTCACCGGCGACGGCAGCGGTCCCGCGTATCGCCTGGGCGTTGCCATCTCCGACATCGTCTCGGGGATGTTCACGGCGCAGGCAGTCACGGCGGCGCTGTTCCATCGCGAACGCAGCGGCGAGGGTCAGCGCATCGACATCGGCATGCTCGACACGACGGCGGCGCTGTTGACGTATCAAGCCGGCAACTACTTCGCCACCGGCGATGCGCCGGTGCGGCTCGGCAACCGGCATCCGACGATTGCGCCGTATGAAACCTTCCGCACCTCCGACGGCGAAATCGTGATTGCCGTGGGCAATGACGCCATCTGGCGGCGCTTCTGTCCGGCGCTCGATCAGCCGTCGCTCGCAGACGACGAACGGTTTCGCAGCAATCGTGATCGTCTGACGAACTACGCGGCGTTGAAGGCGATTCTCGAACCGGTTCTCGCGTCGCGCCCGCGTGCCGAGTGGACCGCACGCTTCCAGGCGGCCAACGTGCCATGCGGTTCGGTGCGTGATGTTGCCGAAGTGCTGGCCGATCCGCAGCTCGCCGCGCGCGGCATGGTGACGAACGTGGAGCATCCCACCGTCGGCCCGACGCGCGTGATCAGTTCGCCGATGCACCTGTCGGCATCGCCGGCATCCGTGCGCACGCCGCCGCCGACGCTGGGCCAGCACACCGACGCCGTGCTCGCCGAACTGGGGTACGATCGCGAGATGATTCTCAGCCTCAAGTCGTCGGGAACGGTGTAGCCATGGAAGTGGCGCAACTGCGCAAGCGCATCCAGAAGGCGATTGAACAGGCCCGGCGCGAGTCCGCCGACCGCCGCACGCGTGTGCAGGAAGCGCAGCGTGCCTACGACGAGTTCCTCGAGACGCAGGCCGTTCCCGCGTTCCGCACCGTGGCGAACGTGTTGAAGTCCGAGGGGTTGCACTGGGAAGTGATGACGCCGTCGGGCGAAGTGCGCCTGGTGCCGGAGCGCCGTCGCGAGGAGTCCATCGCGCTCGCCTTCGACCAGACGATGGAACCGCCGCAACCGATGGTCAGCATCACGCGAGGCCGCGGCGGGCGCGTGCTGCACGTCGAACGGCCGGTGAAGTCGGGCACGCCGTCCTCCGCGGCACTCACGGAAGACGACGTCATCGATATGCTGCTCGAAGAATTACGACCCTGGCTCGGCTAACACCGCACGATCGTGTCGCACCTGCGTGCCGCACCATCGTGCCGCACGATCGTGTCGCACCTGCGTCCCTTATCGATCGACCACTGCCGTATCGACTCCCGCGTCCTTCAACGCGGCAATCGTCGCCGCCGGATCCGGTGCCTTGCGGACGGCCTCGCGGACGTCGACGGCGCCGGACTTCACCAGCTGCACCAGCGCGCTGACCAGTGACGGGCAGCGCACGTCGCGCGCGGCGTCGAGCGCGGCGGCCAGTTGCGGCGTCGGCGTCTGCGACAGCGTGGCCACAACAGCGCGTGAGCCCGGCAGCAGTTCGCGGGCGGCGACGCGGCCTCCGGCGGCCTTGCGCAGCAGCAACTGACCGAGCGCGCCACGGAACGACGCGGCCAACTGCTGGCGCGCGGCGTCGCGGCGGGCGTCGGGCACCAGCGCGAGCAGACGCTGCACGGCATCGGCCGTGGAGTTGGCGTCGAGCGACACGATGACCAGGCGCGAGTCGTTCGCCGCCTCGATGGCCAGCGTTGCCGCTTCCGCCGAGGTGACATCCGCCAGCACCAGCACATCGGGTGTTTCGCGCAGCGCGGCACGGAGCGCGGTGACCGCACGCACCGGGTCGGTGCCGACTTCACGCTGGCTGATCAGCGCCAGGCGGTTCTCGTGCTGCGTCCGCACCTGCGGTTCGATGGTGATCACGTAGTCGCCGCGGTGGCGGTTGATCGTGTCGACGAACGCCGAGACGATCGCCGCCTTGTCGCTGCCGGCGCGGCCGGTGACGACGACGAGACCGTCCGGTTCGGTGGCCAGCAGAATCGCATCCTGGTCGAGCGACAACTGCTCCACCGACGCCGCCGGCGCGGTGGTGAAGTGCAGGATGGCGCCGGGACCACGGTGATCGCGGAAGGTCGCGCAGCGCACGCGTCCGGCGTCGGCCACTTCGAGCAGCCACTCGGCCGGATCGCCGCGATGCACCGCATCGCGCGACGGCTCTGGCGTAACTTCCGCCAGCAGCGCGTCGATGTCCGCCGGCATCAACGCCGGCTCGTCACCGAGGACACGCATCTCGCCGGCGACGCGCACCGTCGGCGCCACGTGCGAGAAGAGGAACAGCGCCGAGGCGCCCTGCGCGGCGGCGGCCTGCACCAGGCGATCGAGACTGCTCACGCGAGCGCGGGCCGGCACTTCGATGCGGACGGTCCGCGTCATCGGCGTCTCGTCGATCGCCGGCGCGGCGCCTGCGGATTCCGGCTGCGCGTCGACGGGCGGCAGCGACGGTCCCCCCGGCATGTGGCCGGATTCGGGGGCGGCGTCCATGGGTGACATAGAGGTTTCGGGTTCCGCGAGAGAAGTGTGCATGGCAGTGGTCTGACCGATCACGTGTTCGGCTGATGCGACGGCAACAAGCTCGTGTATGGGAACATCGGCTGCCGCGTGCGCAGCTTCAGTCGCTTCGGTGTCAATCGTTTCGGCGTCGGTCGCTTCGGCGTCCGCCGCCGTGGCGACGGCCTCGGCGTCAACAGCGACGGCCTCAACAGCAACCGCTTCGGTCACCGTCGCATCGGCTGACGGAGCGGCCTCGAGGTCTTCGTGCGGCGCAGCCTCGACGTGCTCGTCGGCGATCACGTCGGCGACAGGCGCGGATTCGGATTCGTCGGCGATCGCCTCTGCGACGCGTGCGGATTCAGCGTCCTCGAGTGGCGCCGATTCGACGACCTCTTCGGGGATGACGTGCGCGATGGGCTCGAGGTCCTCGTGCGCCGACACATCGCTCGCGTCGGTGGACGCAACAACATCGTCGTCAACGATCGCAACCGCGTCATCGGCGGCGATGACTTCGACGGCGTTCAGGTCCGGCTGCTCGACGGCGGTTTCCAGCGGGGCCGAGTCGGGTGACCCGGCGTTTGCGGCCTCGACAACATCGACGTGCGGCGTGTCGACAATCGCCGGGACCTCGTCGGCTGCGACCGCCTCGGGCGCGCTCACGTCAGCTGCGACCACCTCGGGCGCGCGCACATCGGGTGCGACCATGTCGTCCGCGGGCGGCGCGACGTCGATGACCTCGCGCGGTTGCTCGCGACGCCGGCGAATCTCGATCCAGATGTCGTCGCCGCCGCGTGCGGCCACCACGGTGAAGTGATCCAGCCCGCGTGACTCCAGGCGGTGTTCGACGGCGCCGTATTCGACGAGTTGCGACTGCGCGTCGGCCGGCAGCAACTGCGCCAGCATGCCGGTCATCGCGCTGACATTGAGGCCGTGCGTCGACAGGTCGATGGTGCGCGGACCGGCCACCACGATGGGCCGTTCCCCGACATGCATTACGAGTGCGTCGCCATTGGCGCGCACCATCGCCGTCAGAAGGGAATCAACGAGAGCCACTGCCACCTGTGTTGTCGGCAGGTCGGCAGCGAAACTGTAGCGGTGTCACCGCCGCGCCACGTGCAGGCTCATCAACCCGAACAGCAGTGGCACGACGCGCACATCCGTGAAGCCGTGTGCACGCATCCGCGCCGCGACGATGGCCGCGCCCGGGTAGCGGCGGATGGACGCCGGGATATAGCGATAGGTATCAGGATCGCCGTGCAGCGCGCGTCCGAGCAGACCGCCGACGGCGGTGAGGTACCCGAGGTAGGCGCGGCGCACGAACGGGTGGTCCGGGTTGTTGAAGTCGAGCGACACCACCCGCCCGTCGGGCCGGAGCACCCGTGCCATCTCGCCGATGGCGGTATCGAGGTCGGGCACGTTGCGGAGTCCGTAACCCGTGGTGATCACATCGACGCTGGCGTCGGCCACCGGCAGCGCACCCATGTCGCCGGTGACGTACGTGACGTCGCCGCCCTTCCCGCGCGCCAGTTCCAGCATGTGATGCGTGATGTCGAGGCCGATGACGCGACGGGCACCGCGCGACGCCATCATCAAGGCGATGTCGCCGGTGCCGCTCGCCAGGTCCAGCACCACATCGTCCGCGGTGACATTGGCTTCACGCACCAGACGCGCCTTCCACCGGCGATCCTGGCCGTATGACAGCAACCGCGTGATCAGGTCGTAGCGATCGGCAATCGTCGCGAACAGACGACGCACGTGCCGCCGCTTCTGCTCGGGCGACGAGAACGCCGACTCGAGCGACACCGATCAGAATCCAAAGAAGGTGCGGGCGATGGCCGCGGTGGTGATCGTGACGGCAAAGCCGATGGCCAGCGGCATCAACGCGCCGATCGCCGCCCACCTGGCGCTGAGCGTCTCCTTGTAGATCGTCATGATCGTCGTCGCGCACGGGTTGTGCAGCAGCGAGAACAGCATCAGGTTCACCGCCGTCAGCAGCGTCCAGCCATGGCCATCGACGAGCAGCACGCGGAGTTCGTCGAACGACTGCAAATCGGTCATCATCCCCTGCGCCATATACACCATCAACATCGTCGGCACGACGATCTCGTTGGCGGGGATGGCGATGATGTAGGCCAGCAGGATGACGCCGTCAAGGCCCATCAGCCAGCCGAGCGGCTGCAATGCGTTGGCCGCGCGCACCGCCAGGCTCTCGCCGCCGACGACGATGTTGCCGAGCAGCCAGATGACGGCGCCGGCCGGCGCCGCGGTCAGGATGGCGCGCCACAGCACGAAGAGCGTGCGATCGATCAGCGACGTGTAGAGAATGCGGAGCACGCCGGGGCGTCGATACGGCGGCAGTTCCAGCGTGAAGGCTGACGCCTCACCTTTCAGGATCGTGCGCGACAACACCCACGACACCACCAGCGTGAAGGCGGCGCCGATCAACACGATGCCCACCACCGAGCCTGCCGCCACCAGCGACGCTGCGGCTGGCGAGAACGACGCCGCGACGAACACCGTCGCCAGCATGATCAGCGTCGGGAAGCGGCCGTTGCACGGGACGAAGTTGTTGGTGAGGATGGCGACGAGACGCTCGCGCGGTGAGTCGATCACGCGCGTGGCAATCACGCCCGCCGCATTGCACCCGAACCCCATCGCCATCGTCAGCGCCTGCTTGCCGTGGGCGCCGGCGCGCTTGAAGAGGAAGTCGAGGTTGAAGGCGACGCGCGGCAGGTAGCCGAGGTCCTCGAGGATCGTGAACAGCGGAAAGAAGATCGCCATCGGCGGCAGCATCACGCTGACCACCCAGGCCAGGCCGCGATACACACCGTGCCAGATGAAGCCGGTGAGCCACCACGGCGCGCCGAGCCGATCGAACCAGCCGGCGGCAATGTCCTCGAACCAGAAGAACGCCGACGCCAGCATCTGCGACGGCACGTTCGCCCCGACGATGGTGAGCCAGAAGATCACCGCCAGGATGAGCAGCATCAGCGGCAGGCCAAACGTCCTGGACGTGACGATGCGATCGATGCGTTGATCGAGTTCGAGCGGGCGCTCACCGTGATCGCGCACGGCACGGCGCGTGATGCGCTCCACTTCGCCGTAGAGCGAGGTCACCACTTCCTCGCGGAAGCCGGCCTGCAGCGAACGCCGCAGCGCCGCTGCCTGACGGACGATGTCGGCCGGTGCCGGAGCAGCGTGGTCGCTCACTGCGCCCCCTGCAAGGCAATCTTGCGGCTGAAGCGCTGATCCGGTGCCTGCTGACGCGCGACAAGGTCGGCCAGTTGTCCGCTCGCGAGCGCTTCTTCCACCGCCGCATCGCCGTCCAGCAGGCGAATGGCAATCCACCGCGCGTTGGGAAGGCCGGGGGCCGCGGCTTCGATCATCGGCACGAGCTCCGAGACGGCACGTTCGAACTCGGGCGTGCCCTTCGAGCGCAGCGGTGTCGTCACCGTTTCGCCGGACGCGATGCCCGCCACCTCGCCGAGCAGCGTCATGACGTTTTCGCTCGTGCGCGCGACGATCGGCACGACAGGCACGCCGAGATCGCGCGTGAGACTGCGCGGATCCACTTCAAGACCGCGGCGCCTCGCTTCGTCCATCAGGTTCACCGCGACGACGACGCGATCGGTGATCTCGAGCACCTGCAGCACGAGATAGAGATTGCGATCGAGCGCGCTGGCGTCGACGACGACAATCGTGCAATCGGGCTTGCCGAACAGCAGGAAGTTGCGCGCGACCTCTTCGTCCTGCGAGGCGGAGAGCAGCGAATACGTGCCGGGTAGATCGACGAGCTTGTAGCGCACGCCGCCGAACTGGAATCCGCCTTCGGCACGGGTCACCGTCTTCCCCGGCCAGTTGCCGGTGTGCTGGCGCAGCCCGGTCAGCGCGTTGAACAGCGTGGACTTGCCGGTGTTGGGATTGCCGGCGAGCGCGACCACGCGATCGAACGCACCAACGGCCTCGCCGAGACGAGCCATCTCGGCGTGCACGGGACACGTTTCGCAGTTGTGGGCAGCACTCACGCCGACATCTCCTTCCGGACCACAGCGCGGACGAGGACGCGCGCCGATTGGTCGCGGCGCAGCGCGATGGTGGTGCCGCGCAGGCGATACGCGCGCGGATCACCAGCGAATGTCGTCAAGTCGGCGCGCACGCGAGCGCCAGGCGTGAAGCCGAGATCCAGCAGACGGCGGCGGATGAAGCCACGGCACTGCGGGTCGAGCGACACGACTTCGGCCAGCGCGCCCGCGGGCAAATCGGCGAGTGGCAGCAACGCTTCCTGCGCGGGTGCGTCGGCCGGCGCGGCGACAACGTGGACGTTGCCGGCGAGCATCGGCGCCAGCGGATACTCCGACGAGCCGTCGCTCATCAGCAGGCGCGTCGCCGAGGATTCGATCACGTGCACGATCTGTCCGGGTCGCAATCCAAGCGCCGACAACTGCGCGAAGGCGAGTGGCGGCTCGTCTTCCAGATGCACGATGCGCGCGGGCACGCCGATCGGCCAGTGGCTCAGCGGCGTACCGGCGCTCGGCGCCAGTTCACCATCGCGCGACGGAATCGGGTCGCCGTGCGGGTCGGTCTCCGGATGGCCCATCGCCGCCGACAGGCGGTCCGCATCCTCGGGAGACAACCGATGTTCGGCGCGCTCGGCACGCGCGTGCACCTGACCGAGCGGCACGCCGATCTCGTCGGCGAGATACAGCTCCCACAGGCGATGCGCGCGAACGACGTGAAGCGCGACGCGTTCGCCTTCGGGCGTCAGGCGGAAGCGATCGCCGTCGGCGCGGACGAGATCCTCGCGTTCGAGCCGTTCGATCACCGCCAGCAGCGCGCGGTCGCCGACGCGAAGCGCGCCTTGCAGCGAGGCCAGCGACGCCGCCTGACCGCTGGAGGCCTGCGCCAGCAGATGCTTCAGCGCGTTCTCGGCCTGCTCCCGCGCCTGGGCGGCACGGTAGCGCGCCCAACGCTCACGCGCGTTGGTGGCCCAGGCGAGCACCGCCAGTAGGGCGGCGGCAGCGACGAGAAGCGGGATCGCGGACATTACGGGGTCGCCATCTCGCGACGCGAGATTTTGACTACACAAAATTTAATCACCGCAGCCATCTAAAAGTCAACACCGGTCGCCAGGCACTCTGCTAAACTCTTGACTACACGATGCTTCCGTCCAGCACCGTCGAGAACTACCTCAAGGCCATCTACCACGGCGAATCGCAGTTGCCGCCCGGCGAACGGCTGGTCCCGATGGGCCAGTTGGCGTCGGCGCTGACCGTGGCGCCCGGCACCGCCACGACGATGGTGAAGGCGCTGGCCGAATCCGGGCTGGTGGAATACGAGCCCTACAACGGTGTGCGCCTGACGCCGTCGGGCGAAAAACTCGCGGCGCTCGTGTTGCGCCGCCATCGCTTGATCGAACTGTTTCTCGTGCGGGTGATGGGCCTCGGCTGGGACGAAGTCCACGATGACGCCGAGCAGATGGAGCATGTGGTGTCGGACCGATTGATCGAGCGCATGGACGAGATGCTCGGCCGGCCTGAAGTCGATCCGCACGGCGACCCGATCCCCAACGCCGAAGGCCAGGTGCCGCGGCACGACTTCGCGACGCTGCTCACCTGCCCGGTGAACGAAGCACTCACGGTGACGCGCGTCACCGATCAGGACGCGGCGTTCCTCCGCTTCATCGAGCAGCATCACTTGATGCCGGGCGAAGCGATCCTCGTCGAGGCGCGCGACGAAGTGTCCGACAGTGTGCGCCTGCGCGGGCGCGACGATCAGCGCATCACGATCGGCACGCGCGCGGCGTCCAAGGTCCGCGTCTCGGCCAGCGACACCAGTTCGCGCGGGTGATCGACAATCAGCGCCGCCGCCGGCCAGCGGCCGTCGAACCTGACGGTGCCAAACCCGTAGCGGGCCAGCACGAACGGACAACCTGCCGCTTCCGCCGCATCGGCATCCGCCGGTGAATCGCCCACCATCATCGCGGGCTGCTCGCTCATCGCCATCAACGCGCGCAGGCCATCGGGCGCCGGCTTGCGCCGATGCGGACCGTCGCCGCCCAGCACGTGAGTGAAGAATCCACGCAGCCCGAGCGCGTGCAGCACATGTTCGGTGGCCTTCAACGGCTTGTTGGTCAACACCGCCAGCGGTCCTGATGCGATGAGCAGCGCCAGGACTTCGGGGATGCCGGGATACGGCACGGTGCGATCGAGCGCGCGGCGGTCGTAGATGGTGAGGAAACGCTGAAGCGCCTCGGGTGTGTCTGGCGGCAGGCCGGCGTGCTCCAGCGCGCGCGTTACCAGGACAGGCGCGCCATCGCCGACCATCGGGATCACATCGGCCTCCGCGATCGGCGCGGCGCCGTACGACTGCACCATTTCGGAGGCGCTGGCGGCAATGTCGTGCGAGGAATCGATCAGCGTGCCGTCAAGGTCGAAGATCAGCATCGGTAGGCCATCAGGTATTCTGCCGTACGTCCTCATGGCCGAACCGACCGACACCGAAGCGCCAACCACACTCGTTCTCCTCTCCGGCGGGCTCGACAGCGCGGTGCTGCTGGCGCATGAAGCCGCCGCCGCGCGCGTCGCGCCGGTTTACGTGAGCGTCGGGCTCGCCTGGGAAGCGCTCGAACTGGCGATGGTCGAGCGGCTGCTGGCGCATCCGTCGATGGCGGCGAATGTCGGCCCGCTCTCGCGCGTGTCGTTCACCATGCGCGACGTGTATCCGCCGACGCACTGGGCCATTCGCGGCACGCCGCCGGCGTACGACACGCCGGACGAGGACGTGTATCTGACGGGACGCAATCTGGTGCTGCTGTCGAAGGCGGGCGTGGTAGCCAGTGCGCTGGGCGCGCACCGCATCGTGCTGGGACCGCTGGCCGGCAATCCGTTCCCCGACGCGCGGCCGGCGTTCTTCGACGCCATGGCCGCGGCGCTCAGCCTCGGCCTCGATCATGCGCTGACGGTGGATGCGCCGTTCCTGACGTGGGACAAGTCGGATGTGATTCGGCGCGGCCTGGAACTCGGCACGCCGCTGGAGCTGACGCTGTCGTGCATGAACCCGGTGCCCGGCGCGTCACCGAACGATCTGCCGCGGCACTGCGGCCAGTGCAGCAAGTGTCGCGAACGGCACGACGCCTTCACCGCGGCCGGAGCCGTGGATCCCGCAGCGATCGCGCCAGCATGAGCAAGCCCTCCAAGCCGTTCAGCCCTCCAAGCCGTTCAAGCCGTTCTCCAGTCCTCCAGCCCTCCAGTCCCCCAGCCCCTGTCAGCTTTCAATCCTGATCGTCCCGTCGCCCGTCCGCAGCCTGAGCGCGTGACCGCCTTCGCCCATCTTCGTCCGCAGGCTGCGCTGGTTCTCGCGGCGCTCGGCGCGATCGGCATCGCGATCATCGGTGGTCGTCGTCACAATCGCCGGGTGCGACACGCGCACCGCGCCGCTGCGCGTTTCGGCGTCGACCTCGGCGGCAAAGCCCGACGGCAGCGCCAAGGTGATGCTGCCGTCACCCGTCGAGAGGTCCCAGGCGTCCGTCATCCGGGCATCGCCGTCGATGCGCGCGCGGATAGTACCGTCGGTTGTGCGGGCGCGGAGCACGGTGGGTTGTCCGTCGATGGTGATGCTGCCGTCGCCGGTGTCGATATCGAGGCGTCCCGACACCTTGTCCAGGCGGACGGAGCCGTCGGACGTGCGCACCTCGATCTCTCCGGACACGCGGTCCAGCGCGACGCTGCCGTCGCCGCTCCGCAGCGTCACCTTTCCCTCCACATCGTCGACGCGGATGGAGCCGTCTTCGGTATGCGCCTGGATGTTGCTGCTGCGCGGCAACGCGACGAGCAGCCGCGCGCTGGGCGAGATGTGCATGCCGACGGTGATGCCGTCGCTGTTGGCGCGGCCCGGGCCCTTCACCCGCAACACGATGCGGTCGCCCTGCTGTTCGGCTTCGATGGTGATGGCGTCGAGGATGGCCTGGTCCATGCCGCGCTTTTCGATGGACACCTCGACGCTCGGCTCGTCCCACGAGTGAATCTCGATCGCGCCGTCGAAGGTTTCGAGCGTGAGCTCGGGCGACCCGGTCACCGGGAACGTGCGCGTCTCGGTCTTCGCCAGGCCTTCGGTATTGAGGTTGACCTCACACCCGGCGGACGCGGCGCCGAGGCAGGCGACAAGACCGGCGGTGACCAGCATTCTCATGGCCTGTGTAGACGGACGCATCAACATCTCAGTTCCCCGCCTCCGCGCTCCGCGCTTCCACCTTCGCCCACAGGGCTCCGGCGGACAAGTCGGCGAGGCAGGCTCTGCCGAGCACCTGTCAGCACCCCTCAGCACCTTTCAGCACCTGTCAGCACCTTTCCCCAGCAATCCACGTGTGCCTCACACGACCGTCCGCATCGATCGCCACCACATCGGCCAGCATGCCCACCGCCAGACGGCCCTGACGTGTCAGGCCGAGCTGGTTGGCGGGAGTCGTGGCGCAGAGCCGCGCGGCGGTGGCCAGCGGCACGCGCACCTCATGCACCAGGGTGCGGAACGCCGCGTCCATCGTGATGCGGCTGCCGGCCAGCGTCCCGTCTTCGAGCTGCGCCGATCGATCGCCGACGATGATGGGCTGGCCGCCGAGCGTGGTGCGGGCACCGGTCGGCAGACCCGACGCGGCGGTGCCGTCGGTGATCGCCATCACGCGATCGACTCCCTTCGTCGCCAGCGTCAGCGTCACCACGCCAGGGTGCACGTGGTAGCCGTCGCAGATGAGTTCCGCCATCACGTCGCGCGACTCGAGCACGGCGCCGACCACCCCCGGCGCTCGATGCGTCAGCGGCGACATGCGGTTGAACAGGTGCGTCGCGTGCGTCACGCCAGCCGCGATCGCCGCGCGCGCCTGGTCATACGTCGCGCCCGAGTGTCCGATCGACACGATGAGGCCGGCGTCGCGCAGACGGCGGACGAGCGCGAGCCCGCCCGGCA
>JADZCY010000303.1 GCA_020851325.1 Acidobacteriota bacterium
CGGAGCGGCTGATCTTCTTGCGCGCGTGGAGGCCTTCGAGGATGAAGTCGACCGCCGCGGCGACGAGTGCCGGCGAGGCGTTCGGGCCGGCGACCTGGCGCGCGAGATCGAGCAGGCCCTGCACGCGGGCCGCTTCGGCAACGACGCGGGCGGCCGGTTCCATGTCGCTCAGGTGCAGCGCGCCGCCGAGGTCGAACCACTCGATGATGGCGCGCATGTCGTCCTGCGGGAAGTGGCCGTCGAAGACCTGGCCGATGGCGCCGCGAATCAGCTCGCGGCCGATGAAGTCGGCGCCCTTCAGCTCACCCTCGTACTCGAGTTCCAGCTTGCCGGTCATCGAGGGCAGGGCGGCGTAGATGTCGATGACGCGCGGCACGGCCATCGTCTCGCCGGCGGCCAGCGCCCGGCGTTCCGCGTTCGATACAACGCTTTCCAGCACGCTGATCGGCATGCGCTGACTGACGCCCGAGCGCTTGTCGACGCGGCGATCCTGACGCGCCTGGAAGGCGAGTTCCTCCACGGCCTCACTGACGAACCGCGGAATCTCCACTTCGCTGGCGGTGCCGCGGTCGGTCCACGCTTCCTGCGCCGTGATCGCCATCGCGGCGGCGCGGCTGGGCAGGTAGTGCGTGCGAATCTCGGCGCCGATGCGGTCCTTGAGCGGCGTGATGATCTTGCCGCGCGCGGTGTAGTCCTCGGGGTTGGCCGAGAACACCACCATCACGTCCAGCGGCAGCCGCACCGGATAGCCCTTGATCTGCACATCCCCCTCCTGGAGGATGTTGAACAACCCGACCTGGATCTTGCCGGCGAGGTCCGGCAGTTCGTTGATGGCGAAGATGCCGCGATTGGCGCGCGGCAGCAGGCCGAAGTGCATCGCCGATTCGTTGCCCAACTGCAGTCCGGACTTCGCCGCCTTGATCGGATCGATGTCGCCGATCATGTCGGCGATGGTCACATCCGGCGTCGCCAGCTTCTCGATGTAGCGCGCTTCGGCAGGCAGCCAGTGCACCGGCATGGCGTCGCCTTCTTCCGCGACGCGCTGGCGGCCGAAGGCCGACAACGGCGCAAGAGGGTCGTCGTTGATCTCGCTGCCGGGAATGATCGGCAGCCACGGATCGAGCAGCGAGGTGAGCGCGCGCAGGATGCGCGTCTTCGCCTGACCGCGCAGACCGAGCAGGATGAAGTGGTGCCGCGAGAGGATGGCGTTGGCCAGTTGCGGGACGACGGTGTCGTCGTAGCCGATGATGCCGGGGAAGAGCGTGATCTTGCGGCGGAGACGATCGGCCAGGTTCTCGCGCACCTCGTCGCGGACCGGGCGGCGGCGGTAGCGGCCCTCCTGCACGGCCGCTTTCAGTTGTCCGAGCGTGGTGATGGAAGGTGCGGCGGGCATATCGCTATTATGACGCCGTGTCGGAACCGGCCGGTGCTCGCGCCCCGCTCTTCGACGCCGGGCGGCCGCTGGTGTTCGCGCACCGCGGCGGCGCCGGCCTCGCGCCCGAGAACACGCTGATCGCCTTCGAGACCGGTCTCGGTCATGGCGCCGATGGCCTGGAACTCGACGTCCACCTGTCGCGTGACGGCGTGCCGGTGGTGATTCACGATCGCACGCTCGAACGGACGACGAGCGGTCGCGGCCTCGTCGCCGAGCACACCGCGGCCGAGCTGGCGGCGCTCGATGCCGGCGTTGCGTTTGGCGCCGCGGAGAACTACCCCTTCCGCGAGCGTGGACACGGCGTGCCGACGCTGGCGGATGTGCTGGAGCGCTGGCCCGACACACGCGTCATCATCGAGCTCAAGTACGGTACGGCCGCGCTGGCTGCTGCCGTCGTGCAGGTGGTCCGTCGTCTGGGCGCCATGCACCGCGTGTGTCTTGGTTCGTTTCAGCAGGAGGGACTCGACGCCGCGCGCGTGCTGGCACCGGAGATTGCCACCAGCGCGTCGCAGCCGGAGGCGCGGCGCACGCTGTATCGCGCCTGGGTGCGCTGGCCGTTCCGGGTGCCCGGCCCCTACACCGCGTATCAGGTGCCCGAACGCGCCGGGCGCATGACCGTGGTGACGCCGTCGTTCGTGCGCCAGGCGCATCGCAGCGGGCAGCGCGTGCAGGTGTGGGTCGTCGATCGCGAGGCGCAGGCGCACCGCCTGCTCGACTGGGGCGTCGACGGCCTCATTTCCGACCGCCCCGACCTCATCGTTTCGGCGCGCGACGCCTGGCTCCGCAATGCGGGGTCAGGTCACGATTCGTGAGTCGTCGCAGAAACTGCCAGTTCGGGGTCAGGTCACGATTCGTGAGCGCGGGGTCAGGTCACGATTCGTGAGCGCCCGCTGGAACACGTCGTCACTCGCGGCGTGACGCGGGGAGATCGGGGCTTCACGTCCACTCAGTCAAGTTAGGTAGAATGGTGCGATTGCCCAGAGACGAGAAGGAAGGTCATACACGGCTATGAGAAACACCGCTCCGACCGATGCCGCGCAGTTGGAAGCCCTCGAAACCCGGGAATGGCTCGATTCGCTCGATGACGTGCTCCGCCACGGCGGGTCGGCCCGGGTCGGCCGCCTGCTCCGCGACCTGGGCATTCAGGCCCAGCGTTCCGGCGTGAAGCTCCCGTTCACCGCGAACACCCCCTACATCAACACCATCCATCCCAGCGAAGAAGCCCCGTATCCGGGCAGCCGCGAGGTCGAGCGCCGGCTCAAGAGCCTGGTCCGCTGGAACGCGATGGCCATGGTCGTCCGCGCCAACCGCTCCGAAGACGGCATCGGCGGGCACATCTCCACCTTTGCGTCGTCCGCCACGCTCTACGAGGTGGGCTACAACCACTTCTTCCGCGGTCGCGACGACGGCCACGACGGCGACATGGTCTATTTCCAGGGGCACGGATCGCCGGGCATCTACGCGCGCGCCTTCCTGGAAGGCCGGATCTCGAAGCAGCAACTCGAGAATTTCCGTCGTGAACTGAAGCCCGGCGGCGGCCTGTCGTCGTACCCGCACCCGTGGCTGATGCCCGACTTCTGGGAAGTGCCGACGGTGTCGATGGGCCTCGGCCCGATCATGGCCATCTACCAGGCGCGCTTCAATCGCTACCTGGAGGACCGCGGCCTCAAGCCAAAGACCGACGCCAAGGTGTGGGCCTTCCTCGGCGACGGCGAGACCGACGAGCCCGAGTCGCTCGGCGCCATCACGCTGGCCTCGCGCGAGAAGCTCGACAACCTGATCTTCGTGATCAACTGCAACCTCCAGCGCCTGGACGGTCCCGTTCGCGGCAACGGCCAGATCATCCAGGAACTCGAGGCGCTGTTCCGCGGCGCCGGCTGGAACGTCGTCAAGTGCATCTGGGGCGCCGAATGGGACGCGCTCCTCGAGAAGGACACCGAAGGCCTGCTCGTCAAGCGCATGGGCGAAGTGGTGGACGGCGAGTACCAGAAGATGGCCGTCGAGTCCGGCGCCTACGTCCGCAAGAACTTCTGGGGCACCGACCCGCGCCTGCTCGAGATGGTCAAGCACCTCTCCGACGAACAGCTCAAGAAGCTGACGCTCGGCGGTCACGACCCGAACAAGGTGTTCAACGCCTTCAAGCGCGCGGTCGACACCAAGGGCATGCCGACCGTCGTGCTGGCGCGCACCATCAAGGGCTACGGCGTTGGCGAGTCCGGCGAAGGCAAGAACGTCACCCACAACCAGAAGAAGCTGAACGACGACGAAGTGCGCGTGTTCCGCACGCGCTTCGGCATCCCGATCTCGGACGAGGAAGTGGCGCAGGCGCCGTTCTACCGCCCGGCCGAGGACTCCGCCGAAATCACCTACCTGCGCGAGCGCCGCAAGGCGCTGCACGGGCCGGTGCCGAAGCGGCAGGACAAGGCGGCGCCGATTCGCGTCGAGTTCGGCGACACCTTCCACGAGTTCCACACCGGCACCGAAAACCGCAAGGCGTCGACGACGATGGTGTTCGTGCGCATGCTGTCGAAGCTGCTGCGCGACGAGCACATCGGCAAGCAGATCGTCCCGATCGTACCGGATGAAGCTCGCACCTTCGGCATGGAGGCGCTCTTCCGCCAGGTCGGCATCTACGCGCACTCGGGTCAGCTCTACGAGCCGGTCGATCGCGACACGCTGCTTTATTACAAGGAAGCCTCGGACGGACAGATTCTGGAAGAAGGCATCAACGAGGCGGGCTCGATGTCCTCGTTCATCGCCGCCGGCACGGCCTACGCCACGCACGGCATCCAGATGATCCCGTTCTTCATCTTCTATTCGATGTTCGGCTTCCAGCGCATCGGCGACCTGATCTGGGCCGGCGCCGACATGCGCATGAAGGGCTTTGTCGTCGGCGGCACCTCGGGCCGCACGACGCTCAACGGCGAAGGCCTGCAGCACGAAGACGGCCAGAGCCACGTGCTGGCGCTGCCGGTGCCGACCTGCCAGTCCTACGATCCGGCGTTCGCGTATGAACTCGCGGTGATCGTCGAGGACGGCATCAAGCGGATGTACGCCGACGGCGAGGACATCTTCTACTACATCACCGTGATGAACGAGCAATACGAGCATCCGGCGATGCCCGACAAGGCGAAGGACGGCATCCTCAAGGGGATGTATGTCTGCCGCCCGACCAGCAAGCCGAAGGCGAAGCTGCGCGCGCAACTGTTCGGCAGCGGCACGATCCTCATGGAGACGCTGAAGGCCCAGCGCATCCTCGAGGAGCAGTACAACGTCGGCGCCGACGTGTGGAGCGTGACGAGCTACGTCAACCTCTATCGCGACGGTCACGCCGCCGAGCGGTGGAACCGCCTGCACCCGGCCGACAAGCCGAAGGTGCCGTACGTGACGCAGATGACCAAGGACGCGCCGGGCGTGTTCATCGCCGCCTCGGACTACCTCAAGGTGCTGCCGGACGCCATCGACCAGTGGCTGCCGAAGAAGCTGCACGCGCTCGGCACCGACGGCTTCGGCCGCAGCGAGACGCGGGCGGCGCTGCGCGACTTCTTCGAAGTCGACGCGCGGTTCATCGTCTTGTCGACGCTGCACGCGCTGATGCTGGAGAAGCAGGTGGAGCCGGGCGTGGTGGCCAAGGCCATCAAGGACCTCGAGATCAACCCCGAGAAGGCGAACCCGGCCATCAGCTAAAGGATTCCTAATCGTGGCAGAATTCGTCCTCCCGAATCTCGGTGATGGCGTCGCCCAGGGCGACGTCCTCAAGGTGCTCGTCAAGGCTGGCGAGACCATCAAGGTGGATCAGTCGGTGCTCGAACTCGAGACCGACAAGGCGACCGTCGAAGTGCCCTCGACCCTGGCGGGCATCGTCAAGGAAGTGAAGACGAAGGCCGGCGACAAGGTGAAGCCGGGCCAGGTCGTCCTGATCGTCGATCAGGGCGTGGCCGGTGCGCCGCCGCAGGCGGAGGCGCCAAAGGCCGAGGAGCCGAAAGCGGCCGCTGCCGCGGCGTCGAAGCCGAATGGCAAGGGCGCACTCGCGGCCGAGCCCGAGCCGGCGGAGGAGCCGGAGGCGCCGGCCGAACCGGAACGGCCGAAGGCGCCGGTGGTGGATATTGCCGCCGCTCGCCATGCCGCGCCGCAGGCGGCAGCGCCCTCGGCGAATGTCACCTCGGCACCCGCCGCGCCGTCGGTGCGCAAGCTCGCGCGCGAGATTGGCGTCGACATCACGCAGGTGAGCGGCACCGGTAGCGGTGGTCGCATCTCGCTCGAAGACGTCAAGGAATTCGCCAAGCGCGTGCTGTCGGGATTCGGCAGTGCGGGGCAGGCCGCGGCGGCTTCCGGCGTGCCGGTGCAGATGCGCGCGCTGCCCGACTTCGCGAAGTACGGCGAGGTGGAACGCAAGGCGATGAGCGGCGTCCGCCGCAAGACCGCCGAGCATCTCAGCTACGCGTGGAACACCATCCCGCACGTCACCCAGTTCGACAAGGCCGACATCACCGAACTGGAAAAGGTCCGCAAGAAGTACCGTGCCGAGGCCGAGAAGGTCGGCGGCAATCTCACCGTGACGGCCGTCGCCGCCAAGGTGCTGGCCGCGGCCCTCAAGGCGTTCCCGCAGTTCAACGCCTCGGTCGACATGGCCAGCGAGTCGATCGTCTACAAGAAGTTCGTCAACGTCGGCATTGCCGTCGACACCGACTTCGGCCTGCTGGTGCCGGTGATTCGCAACGCCGACCAGAAGAACCTGCTGCAGTTGTCGGTCGAGATCAATCAACTGGCGGAGAAGGCGAAGGCGCGGAAGCTGTCCATCGACGAAATGTCGGGCGGCTCGATGTCGATCACCAACCTCGGCGGCATTGGCGGCACGGCGTTCACGCCCATCGTCAACTGGCCCGAGGTGGCGATCCTCGGCATCTCGCGCGGGATCAACGAGCCGGTGTGGAATGGAACGGGGTTCGAGCCGCGGCAGATGCTGCCGCTGTCGCTCAGCTACGACCACCGCATCATCGACGGCGCCGACGCCATCCGCTTCCTGCGCTGGGTCGCGGAAGCACTCGAAAGCCCGTTCGCGCTCGCCCTCCGGGGCTGAGCGCGGACGCGGCACAGATCCAGGATCACGAGATAGCTCTCGAGATCTTCAGATCCTCAGATTGATCACCAGATCACCAGCTCATGACATCACGAGATTCGCAGACTCCTATCAAGCTGACAGTCTTGGGCGCCGGCCCTGGCGGTTACGCGGCGGCGTTCTATGCCGCCGACCTCGGCATGGACGTGACGCTCATCGCCGAGGAGAAGAACCCCGGCGGCGTCTGTCTCTACAAAGGCTGCATTCCGTCGAAGGCGCTGCTGCACGTCGCCAAGGTGGTGGACGAGGCGAAGCATGCCGGCGAGTGGGGTGTCTCGTTCGGCGAACCGACGGTTGATGTCGACAAGCTTCGCGCCTACAAGAACCGCGTCGTCGAGAAGCTGACCAGCGGCACCGGGCAGGTGGCGAAGCTTCGCAAGGTGAAGTTCGTCCAGGGCCGCGCGTCGTTCGTCGACGCGACGACGCTGCGAGTGAAGAAGGCGGATGGCGGTGATGAAACCGTCACGGCCGACTACATCATTCTCGCCACCGGTTCGCTGCCGACGCGCATTCCGTCGCTGTCGCTCGACTCGCCGCGCGTGATGGATTCGACCGGCGCGCTCGATCTGCCGGAGATCCCGAAGACGATGCTGGTGATTGGCGGCGGCTACATCGGCCTCGAACTCGGATCGGTGTACGCCGCACTCGGCACGAAGGTGTCGGTCGTCGAGATGACGCCGGGGCTCTTGCCCGGCGCGGATCGCGATCTGGTGCGGGTGCTGGCGCAGCGTGCGGAAAAGGTGTTCGAGAAGATCTACCTGTCGACGAAGGTCACCGGCATGAAGGCCGTCGGCAGCGACGGCGTCAACGTACAGTTCGAAGGTGAAGGCGCGCCGCAGGATCAGACGTTCGACTACGTGCTGGTCGCCATTGGCCGCCGGCCCAACGCGAAGGTGGAGGGGCTCGAACGGACGAAGGTAAAGGTGGACGCCAAAGGCTTCATCGAAACCGACGGCCAGCGTCGCACCGCCGAACCGACGATCTTCGCCATCGGCGACGTGGCTGGCGAACCGATGCTGGCGCACAAGGCCTCGCACGAAGCGCGCGTCGCCGTCGAAGGCATCGCGGGCCACAAGGCCGTCTTCGAGCCAGCGGCGATTCCGGCGGTGGTGTTCACCGATCCTGAAATCGCCTGGGCTGGCCTGACGGAAGCGGATGCGGAGAAGCAGGGCCTTACCGTTGAAGTGTCGCGCTTCCCTTGGGGCGCGTCAGGTCGGGCCATCGCCATCGACCGCGTCGATGGCATGACCAAGCTCGTCATCGATCCGAAGACCGAACGCATCCTCGGCGTCGGCATCGTCGGACCGGGCGCCGGCGAGTTGATTGCCGAAGGCACGCTGGCGATCGAAATGGGCGCGACGGCGTCGGACGTCAAGCTGACGATTCACGCGCACCCGACGCTGGGCGAGACGGTGATGGAAGCGGCCGAGCAGTTCTTCGGCCAGGCGACCCACGTCTACAAGCCGAAGCGGAAGTAGGTCAATCGATTCCGACCTACCTCGGGCGGTCCGACAGGAAGTAGAAGCCGATGCCGCGAAGCAGGTTCTTGTCGGCGCCGGTATACAGCCAGTACTTGTCGTCGATGCGCACGATGGTGTCGGGCGCGGCCCAGTCGTCGATCCCGCGCATGGTGTGGGTGTAGCCGACGACGGCGATCGGAAGACCGTCGTCCAGCGCGCGGTCGACTTCCTCGACGTAGTGCGGGTAGCGATCGACCTCCGCTGCCGCGCGGGCGATGAGCGTTTCATCGCTGTAGAACATCAGCTGCCACTGCAACAGTCCGTTGGTCGAGAAGACATGGCGGATGCCCTGCGCCTTGATGTCGTCGATGAGGCGAGTGATGCGCGCGGTTTCGTCGCGGCCGTCTGACGGCGCGTCACCCCAGAGATACGCATAGTCGCGGAACTCGACGCTCGACCAGACGCCGAGGCCCAGCAGGATCGAGAACGCGCCCGCACCCAGGACGCGAGCTGCGGCAGCGCGCGGAGCAAGATCCGCGGCTTCGATGCCGAGCCACATCACGAGCAGCGCGCCGAGCGGCAGCAGGAAGCGGGCATCGGGCGCGCTCAGCATGATCCAGCTTGCCGCCAGCGTCGCCAGCACCGACACACACAACAGGTGCGACCACGGCAGCGGCTGCCGCCTGAACACGCGATAGATCTGCACGAGCAGCAGCGCGATGAGCACGGCGTACCACACGCGCGCGAGCAGCGCCGTGACCGCTCCCGGCCGGCTGGTCGTCCACAGGTAGTACGAGCCGGTGAGGTTGGTCTCGATGCGCGCGACGAGCGCCGGCAGCGAGGCGAGCAGTTCGGAATTGCGCGGGCGCGGCGACTCGAAGAGAGCCCCCGCCGACAGGCCCGTTGCGCCGCTGGCCGATAACAGCACGGCGGTCACACCGGCCAGGTAGATGAGCAGGCACGAGATCCGCCGGTGCGTCCACATGGCGGCAGCGACAATCGGCGCCATCGCCGGCAGCCACAGACGCTGCGACAGGAACGTGATGCCGGTCAACATTCCGGCCGAGAGCCACAGCCAGGCGCGTGGCCGTTCGTGCAGCCTGACGAGCACGTAGAAGAGCGCGCCGACAGCGGCAAACGCCGTGAGGTAGCCGCCTCGCGCCTTCATCGACCACACCATCCACGCCGGCAGCAGCACCAGCAGCATCGTGGTGAAGAGCGCGGCACGTCGTCCGATGAGGCGGGCCAGCGCGAGGTAGTGAAAGATGATGCCGGCGGTCCAGAGCGCCAGCATGGCGAGCTTGAGCGGAATGGCGCCGGTGCCGGCCACCGCGAACGCAGCGGCGCCGGCCGCGACTTCGACGGTGGAAAGACCGTAGGTCTGACCGTCGAAGAAGACGGGCAGCGCGCCACCGGCGAGCAGGTGCCGCGCCATCAGTCCGAGGACGGCTTCGTCGCCGTCGAGGAGCAGATGCGGGCTGGTGAGTTGCGGCAGTCGCGACAGGAAGGCGATCGCGACGAGGAGGCCGATGTGCGTGCGGCTGCCCGTGCGGTCGCTCGTCGCGGTGTGCATGAACAATCGCGGTGCGCCCGCGCTGCCGCTACTTCAGCGCCGCCTGGGCCGCGTCGGCCTGTTCGTGCGCGTGGTACGAACTGCGCACCAGCGGCCCGGCCTCGACGTGCACGAACCCGAGCCCGAGCGCGATGCGCTTCAACGCGGCGAACTCGTCGGGATGGTAGTAGCGCGTCATCACGGCATGGTCCGCCGACGGACGAAGGTACTGACCGATCGTCAGGATCGATACGCCGACGCCGCGCAGGTCCTTGAACACCTGCACGAGTTCGTCGTGCTCTTCGCCGAGGCCAACCATCAGACCGGTCTTGGTCGGAATGTCGGGCGCGTAGGTGCGGGCGCGGTCGAGCAGTTCCAGCGTGCGCGGATACCGCCCGCCCGAGCGCGCCATGCGATAGAGGCGCGGCACCGTTTCGGTGTTGTGATTGAGGATGTCGGGCCGGGCGTCGAGCACCGTCTTCAGCGGTTCGTAGTCGCCCTTGAAGTCGGGGATGAGCACTTCGACGCGCGTGTCCGGCCGCCGCACCTTGATCTCGCGGATGGTGCTCGCGAAGATCCCGGCGCCGCCATCGGGCAGGTCGTCGCGATCCACCGAGGTGATCACGGCGTACTGCAGGCGCATCTGGTCGACCGCATCGGCAACGCGGTCCGGTTCGTCGAGGTCGAGCGCCTTCGGCTTGCCATGCGCCACCGCGCAGTAGGCACAGGCGCGCGTGCAGATGTCGCCGAGGATCATGAACGTCGCCGTGCCGTGGTGCCAGCACTCGCCGATGTTGGGGCAGTGGGCGTCCTCGCAGACGGTGTTCAGCTTCAGCTCGCGCATGATGCCGCGGAGCCGGATGTAGTTTTCGGACCCCGGGGCACGGACCTTGAGCCAGTCGGGTTTCGGCTCGCGGGTCCGGATGAACTGCAAAGGGGCTTCGACCATCACTTTTCAGTGTACTGCGAATCTGGTGAGCTGGTGAGGTGGAGATCTGGTGATCAATCTTCAGATCTGGCGATGTGGCGATCTATCTGGAGAAGTCAGCATCTGACCTCTCTTGGGAGCGGGACGGTGGTTCGCGGAAACTGCCATTTGGCGACACACCGGATGTGGTCATTCCTGCAGCGAGCCGCGGGCGGGCGACCGGTTTTCCTCGAGAATTCGTGTGGGCACGGCGCGTGCACCTGGCAGTGCATGGAACGAATGGATCTGGAAGCCCGCACGGCTGCCTTCGCGGCGGCGGCCTTTCGGCTGGCGGACCATGTCCGCCTGGCTCCCGGCGGAAGGCGACCCGCCGACCAGTTGGTGGACTGCGCCACCTCGGTCGGTGCAAACTACCGGGCATCGGGCCGCGCGCGGTCCCGCGAGGAGTTCATCGCCAAACTTGGCATCGTCAACGAGGAAGCTGACGAAGCGGTGTACTGGCTCGAGTTCGTCCGGAACGTGCAGTTGGCCGACGGCGACGTAGTCGAAACACTGCTCGATGAAGCGAAGCAACTGCGCGCGATTTTTGCGACCGCGTGCGACACCGCGCGACGCAACCATCGCACCCGCAAACGTGGTCGATAGCCGATGAGACCGCTCAGATCATTCCATCACCAGATGCAGAAGCTCACTATTTCCTATCTTGCGCATTCGTCGTTCCTGCTGAAGACCCCCGGCGGTCTGAATCTGGTCTTCGATCCCTGGTTCACCGGCAACCCACGCTTCTCCGAAGCCTCGCGGCCGAAGAAGGTGGACCTGATCCTCGTGTCGCACGGCCACAGCGACCACGTGACCGACGCCGCGGCGCTGGCGAAAGCGACGGGCGCGACGGTGGTGGGCACGTTCGAACTGGTGACGTGGCTCGGCACCAAGGGCGTGCAGCACGTGGAGGCGATGAACAAGGGCGGCTCCATTGACGTACGCGGGCTCCGCATCACGATGACCGATGCCATCCACAGCAGCAGCATCGACGACAACGGCGTCGTGTATCTGGGTGAGCCGGCCGGCTTTGTCGTGCGGCTCGAGAACGGGCAGACGATCTACTTCGCCGGCGACACCGGCCTCTTCGGCGACATGAAGCTCATCGGCGAGCTGTACACGCCGGACATCGCGTTCCTGCCGATCGGCGATCGGTTCACAATGGGGCCCGACACCGCCGCGATAGCGGCGCGCTGGCTGGGCGTGCGGCAGGTCGTGCCGATGCACTGGGGCACCTTCCCGATGCTCACGGGAACGCCCGACGCGTTGAAGGAACACCTCGCCGGCTCCGGCATCGAGGTGCTGGCGCTGGAGCCCGGTCAGACGACGGAGTAGGCAAGGCGTCGGGGGCGATCGGTTGGGCTAAACGCTCGTTCAGGCGTGTGCTACGCTTGCCGGCATGACGCGAGGCGGACCGCCCGGCGATCGACGCGTGGAAATCCTGAAGAGCGCGGCCGCGGCCTTCCGCCGCCGCGGCTACCACGGCGCCAGCGTCGACGAGATCGCCTCCGCCCTGGCGATGACCAAGGGCAACCTCTACTATTACTTCCGCAACAAGGAAGACATCCTCTTCGCCTGCCACGAATACTCGCTCGACATCGTCCTGACGCTGCTCGAAGACGTCCAGGCCGAGGCGCTGCCGCCGGACGCCAGGTTGCGCAAGGTGATCGTCGGGTTCGTTCACCTGATCCTGGACGAACTCGAGGGCACGGCGCTGACGCTCAATCCGGACTCGCTGTCGACACCGCTCCTCGAGCAGGTCATCGCCAAGCGCGACGAGGTCGACCGCCACCTGCGCACGATGATCGAGGACGGCATTGCGGCCGGCGTCTTCGCACCCGGCGACGTCAAGATGATCGGCTTCGCGATCATGGGCGCCATCAACTGGATCAGCAAGTGGTTCAACGCCGACGGTCCGATGACCTCGGCGCAGATCGCCGACGCGTTCGCGGATTATCTCGTCGGCCGCCTGAAGCCCGCCGCCGCGTAGTTGCCTGAGCGAGGTTACACCCGCCTCCCGCCTGCCCTGAGCGAAGTCGAAGGGCCTCCCGCCTCCCGCCTGCCCTGAGCGAAGTCGAAGGGTCTCCCGCCTCCCGTCAGGATCAATAGAACTTCCGCGCGATGTTGAACCCGATATACCAATCGTCGTTCGACGTCCCACCCCTCGCCATCTGCGCCATCGTCGTGCCAAAGCCGTTCGACACGTTCAATGAGAAGGCGTGACCGCCGGCGCGCTTCTCGAGGCCGAAGCTGATGAGCGCATCGCCCGGCGCGTAACCGGTGAGTCGCGGTGACACTTCCGCCGTGACGTACACCGTCGGCCGCACACGCAGACGCGTGCCGAGTCCCACCATCACGGTGTCGTTGTCGTCGACGAGTTCCGATGGCTCCGGATTGCTGTTGTTGATCCACATCGGTTCGACATACAGCGCGCCGCGGCTACCCAGTTCGCGCGACAGCACGACGCCCAGCGCCGGCGAGTAGCTGTCACGGAAGTTGTTCGTGCCGTCCGCACTGGCCCACAAGCCAATGCCGATCGGAAACGATCGCTGGTTCTTCAGGTCGTACTGCCCGAAGAACTGGATGGTGCGATCGGACGTGCGATTGATCCCGATCTGCGCGCCACGCCACACGCCGTAACGCAGTTCGAGACCAATCTGCGCGCCGGCATCGAGGCCGAAGAAGTCCTCGAGCAGATTCCCGAAGTCGCCTTCGCCCAGCGGCCGCGCAAAGCGGTGCGTGACGCGAAACGCCATCTTCCCCTTGGGCAGCCGCAGATTGGTCGGCAGCCCGGCCAGGTTGAAGTCGGGCTCGACGGGATTCACTTCGAGGTCAGGGTCCTCGTCCATCGCCACCTGCGCCGCGACGGGCGGGGCAGCGGCAACGGCGAGCAGGCAGACGAGCAGCGAACGAAAGATGAAGTCACTCACGATGGTCTCCTTCAGTCGTTCACGGCGCCGAGTTCAATCCAGCGACGGATGATGCGAATCTGTCCCTCGGTCAGGAACGGTCCCGTCGTTCGCGGCATCCGCTGCCCGACGATGTCGGCGCGGCCTTCGAGCTTGTGAATGAGATAGCTGGCGTCAGGATCGCCGGGCACAACCAGCGTCGCGCCGGGCTTCTGATTGCTGGCGCGGCCCACGAGATTCGCGTAGGCACGCCCTTCGAGCAGCACGAGGTTCACCGGCGGCACGCGTCCCACATCGGTGTGGCACTGCGTACACGCCAGACGACCACTGGAGTCGGTCGTACTGAAGATCTCGCGCTGGATGCTGGTGAATGTCGTCCGAAGGTCGGGGGAGGGACCGGCCACATCACTGAGTTGTTCGTCGCACGCGCCGCTGACCGCTGCCAACGCAACTGCCAGCACTAACTGTTGGACTCTCTTCATGATCCTCCGCTGGTGTCAGGACCGCTACGCGGCAAGGCAACAGGACCGTTCCGCGCCAGGGGTCTCAGTGAGCTATCCGCGCATCTGCGGCAAGGCCGACTGGAGGTCTGGCGGCTGGAGGACTGGAAGCTGGGTCTCCGGCTGCCGGCTCTCATCTGCGCATCTGCGGCAAGGCCGACTGGAGGGCTGGTGGGCTGGAGGACTGGAAGCTGGGTCTCCGGCTGCCGGATCTCATCTGCGCATCTGCGGCAAGGCCGACTGGAGGGCTGGCGGGCTGGAGGACTGGAAGCTGTGTCTCCGGCTGCCGGATCTCATCTGCGCATCTGCGGCCTGTCTTTCCATCTGTGTCATCTGTGCTGTCTGCGGCCTGCCTTTCATCTGTGCTATCTGCGGCCTGTCTTGCCATCTGTGTCATCTGTGCTATCTGTGGCCTGCGTTTTCATCTGTGCTGTCTGTGCCATCTGTGGCCTGTGCCATCTGTGGCCCGTGGCATCTGTGGCCTGTGGCCGCGGCAGGGGCCCACCGTCCGGATCACGACATGTGATCGCGAGGCGGGTTGCGCCATCCCTGCCACGGCTTCCCGATGCGTCGCCGGCGCGTCCGGCGTCCGCGAACTGTGCGATCCACGACAGCAAGGCGGATGCCGCGCGTGAATACGCGCAACCGGCGGGAAATGCAGCCGTGCGCACGCGGCTCGCATACGAACGACGTAAGGACTTACGGGGACGGGAAGAACCCTCCCGGACGTCGAGCGCTTCCGGGAGTGTCGGCTCTCAGTAGGCAGGGACGCGCGAGGTGGTTACAGCGAGTCCTTGTATTTCAACAGGTAGTGGCTCAGCGCGCGTTGGCTGATGCCCATCAACTCGGCGGCGTCCTTCTTGACACCGTTGGCGCGGTCGAGCGCGCGGCGGATCGTCTCGCGTTCCGCCCACTCGACGTTCTCGTGCAGGCCCAGCGATGGCAACCCCGGCGACGCTGATGGCGCCAGCGCGCCCATCAGCCACACGGTGTCGCGCGTGAGGACGTGGCCGGTGGCCAGCACCACGGCGCGTTCGATGGTGTTCTCGAGCTCACGCACGTTGCCCGGCCAGTCGTAGCGCTGCAACTCGACGACCACGGCCGGGTCCACACCGTCGATGCGCTTGCCGAGCGACTCGGCAAACCGGCGGACGAAGTGATCGACGAGCAGCGGGACGTCCTCGCGTCGATCGCGTAGCGGCGGCAGCGTGATCGGAATGACGTTGAGCCGGTAGTAGAGATCCTCCTGGAACTTGCCGTCGGCGACCAGCAGTCGCAGATCCCGATTGGTGGCGGCAATGACGCGCACGTCCACCTGCTGCGTGCGTTCGGCGCCGAGCGGCTCGAAGGCGCGATCCTGCAGCACGCGCAGCAGCTTCGCCTGCACGGCGGCGCTGATCGTGGCGATCTCGTCGAGGAAGATGGTGCCGCCATCGGCCAGCGCGAAGCGCCCGCGCTTGGAGGCCAGCGCCCCGGTGAACGCGCCGCGCGTGTGCCCGAACAGTTCCGATTCGAGCAGCGTCTCGGGGATCGCCGCGCAGTTCACCTTGATGAGCGGCATGTGCCGCTGCGCGCTCTTGGCATGGATGGCGCGAGCGACGAGTTCCTTGCCGGTGCCCGTCTCGCCTGTCAGCAGCACCGTGCTCTTCGATTCGGCGACGCGCTCGGCGCGGGCCAGCAGTTCGCGCACGGGACGGCTGGTGCCGATGATGCCGTAGTGGTTGAACTCGACGTCGCGTTCGTTGATCAGGTAGCGCAGGCCCGAGCGTGTGCGTTGATCCTCCACGGCGCGGCGGGCCACCACCAGCAATTCGTCGACGTCGAACGGCTTCTGCAGATAGTCGCGCGCGCCCAGCTTCATCGCCTCGACGGCGCTCTCGACGCTGCCGTGCGCCGTCATCATCACCACCGCCGGACGTTCGCTCTCGGGTATCGCGGCGGCCAGCTCACGAATGACGTCGAGACCCGTCTTCTCGGGCATCAGGAAATCGATCACGAGCAGATCGAAAGCACGCTCGGCGAGCAGGCGCGACACCTCAGTCGCCTTCGGCGTCGTGACGACGTCGAAGCCCTCGTCGCGCAGCGCGCGCCCGAGCGTCTTGAGGATCTTCTCCTCGTCGTCTGCCAACAGGATGGTGCCGGACATGTCAGGTGGTGATGAGCGCGTCGCCCAGATCGAGCCGGAACTCGGCGCCGTCGCCGGGACGGCTGGCCGCCGTGAGCGTGCCGCCAAGCCCTTCGACGATGTTGCGGCTGATGGCCAGGCCAAGGCCGGTGCCGCCGCGGCGAGTGGTGAAGTATGGATCGAAGATCCGCGGCGCGTCATCCGGCGCGATGCCGGGGCCGTTGTCGGTGACCGTCACGACGACGCGATCGCCCGCGGCCACGGTCGTCATCACGATGGCGCCTGCGCGCGCCGGGTCCAGCCCCGACACCGCGTGCTGCGCGTTGGTCAGCAGGTTGATCAACACCGTCCGCACACGTTCGCGATCGGTGACGACGGTAGGGAGGTGCCGGCCGGGATGGAACACGGGTCGCGCTCCGCCACCGGAGCTGACCGCTTTGATGGCGTCCTCGCAGATGCCGTTGATGTCGGCCGGGCCGCAGTCGAAGCGGATGGGCCGCGCGAAATCGAGCACGTCGTGAACGAGTCGATCCAGGCGGACGACCTCTTCATCGATGTCCGCGGCGGCGTCACGCACATCGACTTCGCTCGCCCCCGTCCGCATCAGCGTCCGCAACGAGCCCTTGATGATCATCAGCGGGTTTCGCACCTCATGGGCGATCACCGTGGACAGCCGTCCCAGCGCCGATAGCCGTTCACGCTGCGCCGCTTCGCGCTGGAAGCGCGTCACCGCTTCGGTCAGGCTGTTGAACGTGCCGGCCAGCACCCGCGCGTCCTCGTCATACCAGCCATCGTCGCTTGCCAGCGAGAGCCGGCGAGTGAGATCACCGCTGGCGGCGACTTGCCGCATATGGTCGGTGATGGTGGCCAGCGGTCGCGTCACCGTCCGTGCCACCGCATAGCTGAGGCCAATTGCCAGCAGCACGGATCCGCCCGCCAGCGCGAGCAGGAAGGTCTGGATCGCGGCGAGGGTGCGCATGCGCGCCGTCACCGAGTGCATGACGACGACCGCGGCCGGCCGGCCAGCCGTCTCCGGATGCAGCGCGCGCGACAGCGTCAGATACTCGGTGTCGCCGACGTGAATCCGCGTCGACTCGCCATCGACGCCGCGGCCGGGCACGAGATCGTACGACGCCGGCCCGAGCGTCGACGCCTGCACGCGCCCGCTGGCGACGAACGCGATCTCCGCGCCCGTCATGGCCTTCATGTCTTCCGCCTGGCGATCGTCGAGTCGATAGCCAAGCGTCAGGATGCCCAGGCGGTCCTGATCCACCATCACCGGGACCGAGACAAGGCGGATCACGCCGTAACTGTCGTCGCCGAGACGTGCCAGGTGATTGCCGCGCCGGCCCTCGACGACGAGCACGTCGGCGCCGACCTGTCGTTGGAACTCGGCGGCGATGGGTTCCACGGTCGGTGCGTCGTTGGTATCGAGCGCGGCCTTGAAGCGCGGCTGATCCGCCAGCAGTGTAGCCGTCCGCGTGAAGGTTTCGAACAGCGCCGCCTGCTGTCGATCGACGATGGTGGCGGCGGTCAGCACATCGCGGTCGAGCGCCTGCTCGGCCTCTGTCGTGAGCCGCGCGCGCACGAAGAACAACGCGGCGCCGATCGACAACGCCGCCAGCAGCGCGCTGGCCAGGAAGATGCGGTTCGACAGGGAGCCGAGCGCGGCGATCATCACGGCACCACCAGATCGAGATCGGTCCACGCGCCGGCGCCCACCGTGATCTGCCGCGTCACGCGCGGTTCGCCTTCATACCAGCCGACCACGGTGTAGGTGCCCGGCGGTACGTTCGGCAACTCGTAGCGCCCGTCCGGTTCGGTGACGTTGAAGAACGGATGCGCGAAGACGAGCACGAACGCGTTCATGTGCGAGTGGATGTCGCAGAAGACGCGGACGACGCCGGTGCGATCCATGCGCACGCTCTTGCTGCGTCCGCCGGCATAGCGGCCGAGGTCGAAGCGCTTGGCCCGCGACAGCGAGAAGACGTTGTGGAACGTGCGATCGCTGTTGGGGAAGTCGACCAACGAGCCGACCATCACGGCCAGCACGTGCGGGACGAACCGTTCGTTGTGCTGATCCATCGAGACGCGCACCGGGTCGGGTTCGTCGAACGCCGCACGCGGAGCCTCTTCGAGATAGACGACACCGCGCCGCAGGTCCGGCAGGTCACGCGGGCCACCGGCGCCCGGCGCTGCCACCTCCGGCCGGCGTGCCGCCGGACGAGCGACGCGGGTGAGCACGAGGCGACCGCGGATGCCGCCGGCAGACGCTCGCAGCCGCGCACCGGTCTGATGAGCATCAGCCGTTGCACGCGCCTCGCCCCAGTTGACCATCGCGGCCAGAAGCGCCAGCAGCACGAGCGCGCGCACCATCATCATCAGAACCAGTAGACGAGTTGAGCGGCAGCCAGGCCATCGCGGCGGACGCGTCCGCCGTCGCGCCAGTGCATCTGCCATGCCAGCTTGGCGTTGACGTTCCGGCGCAGGGCGTAGGTGACCGCGGTTTCCACCCGTCGCACATCCGCTTCCCAGTGCATCGTCGTGGTCGTGCCCGCGAGCGGCGAGAACCAGAGACCTTCCACGCGCGCGGCAAACGACAACCCCGGCCACAGCCGATAGCGCGCTTCCGTCGTCAACGCGGTGGCATCGACGTGGACCGCACCTCCAGTGGTGGCCAGCGGCAGGTCCCAGCGGCTGCGCAGCCATTCGGCGCGGGCGAGCCATCGACCGCCGGACACTTCGACATCCGCGGCCAGCGCCTGCTGGTGCAGCGCGTCCGAACGCGGCGATGACGGCGCGGCCGTCTCGACCGCGCGGTCCATCCACGCGCCACGCGCGCCCGACACGCCGATGCGCACGGCCGGTCCCGCCTGCACGATGCCGCGTGCCGCCACCTGCAGCCCGCCGTTGTTGTCGCCGAGGCGCGGGTCCGAGAGCGAACCTCTCGTCACGCCCGTGGTCCATTCGAACACGCCGGCGACGCCGTGCACCTGCACGCCGGTGTCGTAGCGTGCCGTGTTGACGATGGGCACGCCCGGCGCCGGTGTCGTGTCGCCCGCACCGAACGACGACAACCAGCCGCGCCCGCGCATGCGCAGCACGTCGTCCGCGTCGAGTGGCACGCCCGTCGGTCTGAGCGACAGCAAGTACTGATAGGCGAGCGGTTGTCCGATGACCAGGTTGTCGTAGGCGTAGATGGTGCGCGTGAACGCACCAAAGGTCGGCGGCAGGCGGCCGATCTGGATGTCGAAGCGACGCGTGGGAAAGGGTCGAACGCGGACGAACAGCGCATACGCCGACAGGTCGTCGCCATGATCGAGCCGCACCTCGGCGAGCGCCTGGATGCGAGACGAGGCTCGCAGTTCGGTCGAGATCGAGAAGCGCAGGTTGCGCAGCGCGTTGTATTCGTAGTCGGTGTAGTTGAAGAAGCCGGGATCGTCGCTGCCGGCGGTGACGAAGATCTCGCCGCCGATCACGACGCGCGGATCGGCCGGTGGCGCGGCCTCGTCCGGCGCAGGCTGTGCGGCGGCGATGGTCGCGGTGAGCACGAGCACCGCGGTGAGGACGGCGCGCATCGGAGTCTGGGCGGCAAGTATAATCGCGCGATGCACCGGGCGTTGTTGCTGCTCCTGCTGATGGCGTGTGCGTCGCCGGCGGCGGCCGCCACCGACCGGCAGGTGCGGACGTTCGCCTGGTCCGCCAGCCGTGCGCTCGCCATCGAGGTCGGTGGTGGGCGGATTCGCGTCGAAGGATCCACACGCACGGACATCGAACTCGTCATCAGCCGCACCGCGCCGACGACTGACGCGCTGGCGCTCCTGCCAATCGACGTGGAAGAAACACCGGAACGCGTCGGTGTGCGCGTGCGTCAGGTGGATGGCGGCACCGATGCTGCAATTACCGCCGATGTCGTCGTTCGCGTACCGATGACGGCTCGCGTCGAGATGCTGCGCCTCGACGAAGGGCCGATCACCATCGAGCGCTTTCAAGGCTGGCTCACCGCCGAAGCGAAGCGTGGTGCGCTTCAGGCCACCGACGTCACCGGTACGTTGCGACTCGAGACCGGCATCGGCAACCTGACGCTCACCAACGCGCGCCTCGATCCGAAAGGCCTGCTGCGCCTGCGTGCCTTCAACGGCGACGTCACGCTCGACATGCCGGCCGCGCCGCCCAACGCCCGCGTCATGGCGCTGGCGCTGAACGGCCGCATCACCAGCGA
>JADZCY010000304.1 GCA_020851325.1 Acidobacteriota bacterium
ACAGCACCTCGTCGGCTTGCGCCAGTGTGTCCGCGAACTCCTGCAACAGATCGCGGGTGCGGGTGTAGCGATGCGGCTGAAAGGCCAGCACCACACGCGACGGCTGGCTGGCGCGGGCGGCGTCGAGCACCGCGGCAATCTCCGTCGGATGGTGGCCGTAGTCGTCCACCACCGTCACGCCGCGCACCGTGCCGAGGTGCTGGAACCGGCGTTCGGCCCCCTTGAACTCGCCGAGCGCGGCGGCGATCCGCGCAAGCGGCACGTCGAGTTCGAGACCGACGGCGACGGCCGCCAGCGCGTTCAACACCGAGTGACGGCCGGGCACCTGCAACACCAGTGTGCCGAGGCTGGTGGTGTGGCCATCCACGGCTCGCCTGCTCACCTCGCACCGCGCGCCGAAACCCTCGAGCCGGACGTTCGTGGCGCGCACCTCGGCGTCGGCGGCGTCGATGCCGTAGGTGATCACGCGCCGCGTCAGCTTCGGCAGCACCTCGCCGAGCGGGCCGTCGTCGGCGCACGCCACCACCGCGCCGTAGAACGGCACCTTGTTGGCGAAGTCGGCAAACGCCTGCTGGAGATCGGCGTAGCTGCCGTAAGCCTCCATGTGTTCGCGGTCGATGTTCGTCATCACGGCAATCGAGGGCGACAGCTTCAGGAACGAGCGATCGCTCTCGTCGGCCTCCACCACCATGCACTCGCCGCGGCCGAGACGGGCGTTGCTGCCAAAGGCGCTGAGCCGCCCGCCAATCACCGCGGTCGGGTCGAGCCCGGCGCGTTCGAGCACCAGCGCAATCATCGACGTCGTGCTCGTCTTGCCGTGCGCACCGGCGACGGCAATCCCGAACCGCAGACGCATCAGTTCAGCAAGCATCTCGGCGCGCGGGATCACCGGCACCCGCCGCGCCCGCGCCTGCGCGATCTCCGGGTTGTCGTCCTTCACCGCCGACGAATAGACGACGACATCGGCGTCGCCGACGTGCGCTGCGGCGTGCCCGACGTGCACCGTGACGCCGAGGGCCTCGAGGCGATCGGTCACTTCGGACCGCTTCGCGTCGGAGCCCGACACCACGTAGCCGAGGTTCGCCAGCAGTTCGGCGATGCCGCTCATGCCGATGCCGCCGATGCCGACGAAGTGGATGCGTCGCGTCTTACCGAGCAAGCGCCGCCACCTTGTCTGCGATGCGTTCGGCCGCATCAGGCCTCGCCAGCACACGGGCCCGCTGGCCCATCTGCCGGCGCCGTTCCGGATCGCGGACGAGGGCCAGCAGTTCGTCCGCCAGCTTTTCGCCCGTCAACGCCCGCTGATGAATCACCACGGCGCCGCCGCTGGCGGCAAACGCCTCGGCGTTGCGCCGCTGGTGATCGTCGGTCGCCGTCGGCAGCGGCACCAGCACCGCCGGCCGTCCCACCGCCGCCAGTTCCGACAACGTCGTCGCGCCGGCCCGCGAGACGATGACGTCGGCGGCCTTCATCTCGCGGTCCATGTCGTAGAGGAACGCCTCGACGCGCGCGGCCACCCCGGCCTGGCGATAGCCGTCCACCACCGCCGGCAGATCGCGTTCGCCGGTCTGGTGCGTGATGTTCAGCTGCACGCCACTCCGCGCCAGCACCGGCGCCGCGGCAATCATCGCCATGTTGATGGCGTGCGCGCCCTGCGAGCCGCCGAACACCAGCACGCGTCCGCGTTCCGGCGGCGCCGCGCCGTTCATGGCTGCCTCACCCACGCGCGCCTCCGCGGGTTCGAAGACCGACGCGCGCACGGGATTCCCGGCCACGAAGCCCGTGCGCGGGAAGTGGCGCAACGCTTCGGGAAAGTTCACCGCGGCGGCGCGCACAAACGGCGCCAGCAGTCGATTGGTCAACCCCGGCATGGCGTTCTGCTCGAGCAACAACGTCGGCCGCCGCCGCAGCGCGGCCAGTGCCACGATCGGTCCCGAGGCAAACCCGCCGACGCCCACTACCACCGCCGGCCGCCGCCGAGAGATCACGCGCCATGCGTCGACGAAGGCCAGCGGCAGCAGCGCCAGGCCGCGCAGGCGCGCCATCAGCGAGGTGCCCTTCAGGCCCTTGACGCGGATCAGTTCCAGCGGGAATCCCTCGCGCGGAATCACGCGCGCCTCGATCCCCGTCGCCGTCCCGACGAACGTCACGACGGTCGCGGGATCGCGCCGCTGCAACTCGCGCGCAAGCGCGATGCCCGGGTACAGATGTCCCCCGGTCCCACCGCCGGCAATCAGCACCAGCACGAATCACGCGGCTCCGGTCTCCGTGGCGCTGTGCTGCGAGATGTTCAGCAGCACCCCGACGCCCAGCAGGCTGATGAGGAGCGACGATCCGCCGGCGCTGACGAGCGGCAGCGGAATTCCCTTGGTCGGCGCCAGACCGAGCACGACGCTGATGTTCACGAACGCCTGGATGACGAGCATCATCGTGATGCCCAGGGCCAGGAACGAACCGAACGCGTCGGGCGCCGTGGTCGCCACGCGGATGCCGCGCCATGCCAGCACGCAGAAGCACGCCAGCAGCAGCACCGCGCCCACCATGCCGAGTTCCTCGGCCACGACGGCGTAGATGAAATCCGTGTGCGGCTCGGGCAGGTAGAACAGCTTCTGCTCGCCTTCCATCAGCCCCTTGCCGAAGACGCCGCCGGAGCCAACGGCAATCAGGGACTGGATGATCTGGAAGCCGCCGTCCAGTGGATCGGCCCACGGATCGAGGAACGTGGTGATGCGCTTGACGCGATACGGGGCCTGGATCAGCAGCACGATCAACGCCGACACCGCCAGGGCCACCGCGCCGGCGAAATACTTGTAGTTGAGCCCGGCGGCGAAGATCATCACGCCGACGACCCCGAGCAACGCCACCGACGTCCCGAAGTCCGGTTCGGCGGCGATGAGCGCCACCATCGGACCGACGACGAGCGCAATCGGCGCCAGCGAATACTTGACCTCGTCGATGCGGTGCATGCGCCGTTCGAGCATCAGCGCGGTGAAAAGGATCGCCACCATCTTCGCCAGCTCCGACGGCTGGATGCCGAGCCCGCCAATCCCGAACCATCGGCGCGTGCCGTTGATCGGCGGCATCAAGAGTACGGCGAGCAGCATGAAGCCGACCACGGCGAGCGCCCCCCAGACGAAGCGCTCATTGCGATAGTGGCGATAGTCGATGCGCATCACCACGGAGAGGATCGCCAGGCCCACCGCCACCCACATGATCTGCTTGGTGATGAACAGGTACGGCTGCTTGAAGCGCTCGAGCGCCACCACGGCCGACGCGCTGTACACCATCACCACGCTGATGCAGACCAGCGCGAAGGCGGCCAGGAAGATCCATCTGTCCGATTGGAGTTTGCGAGCCATCCCGTTCCTGCTTCCTCGCGTCCGCGGACGCGTCGTGCCAGATTTCGTGCCACTGCACTCAAACTGAGCGCGGGGCTAAAGTTCCGCGGCTTACACTCGATACGAGGGTGGACGGGGGACACCGCGTCCCGCGCCACCGCCACGTCGCAGGCCCCTGCCCGCGGCGTGTGGGTCGAACCGTCAGCAGTCGTCAGTCAGTTGCGGGAATGGGACACCAGTCTCGCAGACCGGGGCAGCCTGCGTTCCCAGCGACCGGCTCCCACTCGCCTCCAACCGGCTGACGACTGCTCACGGCTCACCCGTGTCCGGACTGGCGTTCCGCCAGCCTGCGCACCTCCTCCTTGAACTGCCGCCCGCGGTCCGCGTAATCCGTGAACATGTCGAAGCTGGAGCACGCCGGCGCCAGCAGCACCACGCCGTCCGGCCGGGCGAGGGCAAACGCCCGCGCTACCGCGTCGCCAAACGTCGCCGCCTCTTCCACCGGCACCGAGTCGGTCAACGCCTCGCGCACCAGCGGACGCGCCTCGCCAATCGCCACCACCGCACGACCATGCGACGCCAGCGGCACGGCGAGGTCGGCCAGGTTCCCGCCCTTGTACTTCCCACCGACAATCGCGACGACGTTGTCGAAGCTCTCGATCGAGCGGGCCGCCGCATCGACGTTGGTGGCCTTCGAGTCGTTGATGAACCGCACGCCGTCGATCGTCGCGACAGGTTCCATCACGTGTTCGAGGCCGGTGAAGCCGGTCATCGCGCGCTGCAGTGCATCCGAATCGGCACCCGCCAACGTGGCGATCGCGCTTGCCGCGACGACGTTGCTCAGCAGATGACGGCCGCTCAACTCCACGCTCGCCAGCGGCAGCAGCGGCACATCACCTTCCGACGTGCGCTGCCAGATGCAGCCGCGCTCGGTGAACACATCCACGTCCGGCCGGCGTTCCAGCGCGTAGCGCACGATCGGCGCGCGCGTCTCGGCCAGTCGCACCGCTTCGGCGCTGTCGGCGTTCACCACCGCGTGATCCTTCGTCGTCTGGTTGACGAACACGCGCGTCTTGGCGGCGGCGTACTCGTCGACGCTGGCGTGACGATCGAGGTGGTCCGCGGAGAAGTTGAGCAGCGCCGCAATCCACGGATGGAACGTGTCGGTCGCCTCGAGCTGAAAGCTGCTGGCTTCGACGACGTGTACCGTATCGGCGCGCGATTCGTCCACCTGCGCGCTGAGCGGGACGCCGATGTTGCCACCCACCAGCACGTGCCGGCCCGACGCCGCCACCATCCGGCCCACCAGCGTCGTCGTCGTCGACTTGCCCTTGGTGCCGGTGATGGCGATGATGCGGCCGCGCAGCCAGCGCGACGCCAGTTCCAGTTCGCCGATGATCGGCACGCCGGCGCCGCGGGCGGCGACGAGCACATCGAGATCCGGCGCCACACCAGGACTGGTGACGATCAGATCCGCTGACGTGAACGTGGCCGCGTCGTGCGGACCGAGGGCGAGACGCACACCGGCGGCAGTAAGCACGTCCGCGCTCTCGATACGGTCGCGACGATCGGCCAGCGTCACTTCGGCGCCCCGACGCGCGAGCAGTTGCGCGGCGGCCACGCCGCTTCGGGCGGCGCCCACCACCAGCACGCGCTGGCGCTCGACGGAGAAAGGCGCGGCCGTCATCTCAGCTTCAACGTCGTCAGGCTGAACAGCGCGAAGATGATCGCGATGATCAGGAAACGGGTGATGACCTTCGGCTCCTGCCAGCCGCTCAATTCGAAGTGATGGTGCAGCGGCGCCATGCGGAACACGCGCTTGCCGGTGAGCTTGAACGACGCCACCTGGATGACGACCGACGCCGCTTCCATCACGAACACGCCGCCGACGAACACCAGCAGGATCTCCTGCTTGATAAGGATGGCGACGGTGCCCAGCGCTCCGCCCAGGGCCAGCGATCCCACATCGCCCATGAAGATCTCGGCCGGGTGCGCGTTGTACCAGAGGAAGCCGAGGCTGGCGCCGACGAGCGCGCCGCAGAACACCGTCAGTTCCGCCGCCGGCGCGAAGCGCACGAGCAGCAGGTACTCCGCGAACACGCGGTGCCCGGTCACGTACGCCAGCGCCGTCAGCGTCGCCGCCGCCACCGCGAAGGTGCTGATCGCCAGGCCGTCGAGGCCATCGGTGAGGTTGACCGCGTTGCTCCACGCCACCAGCACGAACACCGCGAACGGCATGTACATCCAGCCGAGATCGGGGATCCACTGCTTGAAGAAGGGGAAGATCAACCGCGTGTTGTAGAGGTCCTGCGCCGCCAGCCACATCAGCACCAGGCTGACGATGAGCGCGGTGAGGATCTGGAGGCCCATCTTGTAGCGCGCGGCCAGGCCGCCCGACGAGCGCCGCGTGATCTTCAGGTAGTCGTCCAGGAACCCGATGGCGCCAAACGCCGCCGTCGTCAGGACGGCAATCCAGACGTAGACGTTGGTGAGATCGGCCCACAGCAGCGTCGGTCCCAGTGCCGCGGCGAGGATCAACAGCCCGCCCATCGTCGGCGTGCCGGCCTTGGCGCGATGCGACTGCGGCCCTTCCTGCCGGATCACCTGGCCGATCTGGAACGCCCGCAGCCGGCGGATGAGCGTCGGCCCGAGCATCAGGCTGATGGCCAGCGCGGTGAGGCTCGCCGCCGCGGTGCGGAACGTGATGTAGCGCGCCACGTTCAACACCGGCACTTGCGGGTAGAGCGAAATCAGGAGGTGGTACAGCATCAGCCATGCCCCTCCACCAGTCGATCGACGACGACATCCATGCGGATGCCGCGCGACCCCTTGACGAGCACGACATCGCCGGCGCGCACGGAGGCCGCCGCCAACGCAGCGGCGTCGGTGCTGGTGTCCACGTGGTGCACGCGTGCCGGATCGAGCCCGGCGCGAACCGCGGCGTCGCCAAGCGCACGAGCCGACGCGCCCCCGGCGGTGATCAGCAGGTCGACGCCGGCGCGCGCAACCGCCTGGCCGCAGGTTTCGTGCAAGGACTGCGAGCGCTCACCCAGCTCCAGCATCTCGCCAAGCACGGCGACGCGCCGGGAGGCGCGACGTTCGTGGCTCAGCGTCTCGAGCGCGCGCGTCAGTGCCGCCGGGCTCGAGTTGTAGCTGTCGTCGATCACCGTCACGCCGTTGTCGAGGACGCGCACTTCGCCGCGCCGCCGCGCCGGACGCAACCGTGCGGCACGCTCGGCTATGGCGTCGAGCGGTACGCCCATCTCGGTGGCCACCGCCGTCGCGCAGAGCACATTCGAAAGATTGGCGAGACCTGGCAGCGGCACCCGCAGGTGAACCAAACCGCGCGGGGTCGTCACGCGCGCCTGCATGCCGTCGAGACCGTCATCGATGATATCGACAGCGCGAACGTCCGCGTTGTCACTTGTGCCGAACGAAATCACGCGTCCCGCGAAGCGATCGGCATA
>JADZCY010000305.1 GCA_020851325.1 Acidobacteriota bacterium
AAAGCGGGACAACGTCCGGGCTTTGGCAGGAGATTCGACGATGACAAGAGGCTTCGGCATTTCGGCTCTGATGAACAGACTACGTTAGCACGCGCCGCTGAAGGCGGAGGAAACGGGCGGATCCAATCCGCTGGACCTCGCCGGCCAGCTCCAATTGCAGCAGACGTGCCAGCACGGCCGCAGGACTCTCGCCTGTCTCGGCCACGACGTCATCCACTGTGAATTCAACGGGTTCCGGCGATGGCTCGGCGCGCGACGGGCTCGCCGAAGTGTCAAACCATGCCATATCGGCGAGGATGTCGTCGGCAGTTTCCACCAACCGTGCCCCGTCACGGATGAGCCGGTGACCACCGCTGTTGCGCCCCCCGGCCACGCGCCCGGGCATCACCAGCACGTCCTTGCCCTGGTCCAGGGCGGCGGACGCGGTGATGAGCGCGCCGCTCTTTTCGGCCGCTTCCACCACCAGCACGACATCCGCGAGACCGCTGACCAGCCGGTTGCGCTTGGGGAACAGCGGCGGCAACGGTGCGGTGTCCGGCGGATACTCGGACAGCACGGCGCCGGTGGCCGCCACGCGCGAGGCCAGGTCGTGATGTTCGTTCGGGTAGATGCGGGCGAGGCCCGACCCGAGCACCGCGATGGTCCGTCCGCCGGCGTCGAGCGTGGCCTGATGGGCGGCGGCATCGATCCCACGCGCCAGGCCGCTGATCACCACGACACCGGCCCGCGCCAGTTCACGGGCCACGCGCGCCGCGTTGTCCAGCCCGTCGCGCGACGCCGCCCGCGCGCCAACGATGGCAATCGAGGGTGTGGACCAGTCGGGCAGACGAGCCGGGTCGCCGAGGATCCAGAGTTGTTCGGGTGGCGAGGGAATCGCGCTCAGCCGCGCGGGGAACGCCGGGGCATCGGCGTACAGGCACAACAGGGACATACCGGACTCCACGTCGCCCGGCGCCCCAAACCTCTCTCGCAGCCTACATCGTCTGAAGGGTGAGATGCCACCGGCCACAGATGCCACAGATGACACAGACGTCACGGGCAAATCGCTTGCTGCCCTCTGGTGCTGTCGCTATAGTGACGACAGAGCCAGTCATGCCTGCCCGTCCCCTGACGCTCGCCGTTGCCGTGTTCCTCATGCTTGCCGCGCCCGTGTGGGCCGAGCAGCGGGATGCGGCGAAGGAACAGGTCGAGTTCGGCGTCCAGGTGGCGCAGCGCGGTTTGTGGCGAGAGGCCATCTATCGTTGGGAACGCGCCACCCAACTGGATGCGACCTACGCGCCCGCGTTCAACAACCTCGCGGTGGCGTATGAGCAGGTGGGAGACCGGGAGAAAGCCCGCGCGGCCTATGAAAAGGCCATCGCGTTGCAGCCCGGCAACACGCTCATCAGGCAGAACTTCGACCTGTTCAAGGAACTCAATGACCGCGCGGCTCGGAAAGATCCTCAGTAGTCTCGGCGCCGGCCTCCTCGCGACCTCGCTCGCCGCCTGCGGTGCCGGCGGGTTCGTCGAGATTCCCATCGAAACCCCGATCGCCCCGAAGCTCGACGTCACCAAGTTCCAGCGGGTGTATGTCGCCGGCTTCCTGGCGGGCGCCAACGAAGACGTCGACGCCAACATGGAAACGGTGCGTCTGCTGCGCAGCCAGTTGCGCAACAAGAACGTGCTGCGCGTGGTGGACGCCGATACCGTGCCGCTGGCGGAACGGGCGCTGAAGGACGCGCCGGCGCCGGCCGGCACGCCGGAGACGCCGGCCGTCGATCCGGCGACGGGCCAGTTGCCGCCGGTGACGACGGAAGCCGACCTCGAGCCGTATACGAAGGTGTTCTCCGACGCCAGCTACTGGAAGCAGGTCGGCGAAGAGCACGAACAGCCGCTCATCGTCACCGGCTCGGTGCTGTTCGTGCCGCAGGAACGCTCCGGGTTCGTCCAGCGCGAGCAGGAAGTCTACGACTCGTTCGGCCGCCGCACGGTGGTGCCGGTGCGCACCTACATGGAGCGCAAGGGCTACGTCCTGCGGCCGACGTTCGTCTTCATCGACGGCCGCACCGGCGAGCAGCTCTATTCCGAATCGTTCCGCGAGGAAGTGCTCTACAACGCCACGCAGCAGACGCCGGCGCTGTCGTCGTACTTCGAGCTGATGGACCGGCTGCTGCCGACGTTCCTGAACACGCTGAGTGCGCAGCGGATCAAGGGAAACAGGGTGCTCCTGAAGTAGGACCGAAAGGACCGGCGCTGCGCGCCGGTAGGATGTCAGGACCGCCGCTGCGCGGCGGTCCCCGTCTTTTCCGTGCTACACTACCGAGTTCCTGCGCCCAGCCGGGTCCGGTCCGGGTGCAATCCATCAAGCGGAGAGTGACCGTGTTTGCGATTATCAAGGCCTCCGGCCGCCAGTTCCGCGTCGAGCCCGGCGCCATCATCGCCATCGATGGCCATACCGGTGAGGCCGGCGAGGCCGTGTCCTTCGACCAGGTGCTGCTCGTCGGCCAGGACGCCGGCGACGTCGTCACCGGCGCGCCGTTCATCGATGGCGCCAGGGTCGTCGGCGTCATCGACCGCACCGACAAGACCAAGAAGATCCGCGTGTTCAAGAAGAAGCGCCGCAAGCAGTACCGCCGGACGCAGGGCCACCGCAGCCTGCTGACCCGCGTGCGCATCACCGACATCCAGGCATAGCGTCATGGCAACAAAAAAGGGACAGGGCAGTTCTCGTAACGGACGCGACTCGAACTCGCAGCGCCTCGGCGTCAAGCGGTTCGACGGCAACCTCGTCACCGGCGGCTCGATCCTCGTCCGCCAGCGTGGCCGCAAGTTCAAGCCGGGCCAGAACGTCGGGATGGGCAAGGACGACACGTTGTTCGCGAAGGTCACCGGCACGGTGAAGTTCGAGGACCACGGCAGCCGCGGCCGCTTCATCTCGATCCACCCGGTCAAGTAACCGCTCACGAACAGAAACCACGCACGCGCGGCGTTCCACGCGAGGGTCGATGCGCCGGCAGTGCCAGGCGACATCGCGTCCCGCGTGAACCTCCGCGTGATCGTGGTTTTTCCTTTTTGAACTATGTTCGTTGACGAGGCTGAGATCCACGTCAAGGCCGGCGACGGCGGTCGTGGCTGCCTGAGCTTCCGCCGCGAGAAGTTCGTCCCCAAGGGCGGACCTGACGGCGGCGACGGCGGCTCCGGCGGTTCGGTCTATCTCGTCGCCGATCCCCACCACAACACGCTCGTCCACTTCCGCTACAACCCGGAGTTTGCCGCACAGCGCGGCGGCCACGGCCAGGGCTCGAATCGGCACGGCCGCAACGGCCGCCCGCTCGAGATCCCGGTGCCGATCGGCACAACAGTCCTCAGCACCGACGCCGAAACCGGCGACGTGGTGGAGATGGCCGACCTGACCGAACTCGGTCAGCGCGTGCTGGTGGCCAAGGGCGGGCGCGGCGGCCTCGGCAACGCGCACTTCGCCACCTCCACGAATCGCGCGCCGCGTAAGGTGCAGCCCGGCGAACCGGGCGACGAACGCGGGCTCGTCCTGAAGCTGAAACTGCTGGCGGATGTCGGCCTCGTCGGCTTCCCCAACGCCGGCAAGAGCACGCTCATCTCGCGCATCTCCGCCGCCAAGCCGAAAATCGCCAACTACCCGTTCACCACGCTGACCCCGCACCTGGGCGTGGTGTCGCTCAGCGGCGACCGCAGCTTCGTCGTCGCCGACGTGCCGGGACTGATCGAAGGCGCGCATCGCGGCACCGGGCTCGGCCATCAGTTCCTGCGCCACATCGAACGCACCAAGGTGCTGGCGCACCTGGTGGACGTGTCGAGCGAATCGGGGCGCGATCCGGTGCAGGACTTCGACACCATCCGCCGCGAACTCGGGCTCTACGACGCCACCATGCTGGAACGCCCGCAGGTGGTGGTGGCCACCAAGACCGACGCGGTGGACGAGCCGGAACGCGTTGCCGCGTTGAAGCGCCGCGCTGAAGAACTGGAACTGCCGTTCTTCCAGATCTCCGCCGTCGCCGGCGATGGCCTGCCGGCCCTGCTCGAAGCGCTGTGGCTGCCGATTGCCGCCGGACGCGAGGCCGAACGCCTGACCATCCTGGCGCAGGCCGAAGACGACGAAGCCGAGGCATGAGCGGACGCCGCATCGGAGTCCTCGGCGGCACGTTCGATCCCATTCACATCGGTCACCTGGCGGCGGCCGAAGCCGCGCAGCAGGCGTGCGAACTGGACGAGATCCGCTTCGTCCCGACGCACGTCCCGCCACATCGGCCTGACAACCCGCGCGCCAGCGGCTATCATCGGCTGCAGATGGTCTCGCGTGCCGTGAGTGGCCGAGCCGGGTGGGAAGTGTCCGACGTCGAACTCGGTCGCGCCGGTCCGTCATACACGTTCGACACACTGACGACGTTCCGCGCCGAGGTCCCGGGCGCGCAATTTTTCTTCATCACCGGTGCTGACGCGTTCGCAGGAATTGCCACCTGGCGCCGTTATCCCGTCGTCCTGGACCTGGCCCACTTCGTGGTCGTCGCGCGCACGGGCACGACGTTTGAGTCTCTGCGGACGCTGCTGCCCGACTTGGCGAATCGCTTCGTCGATACCAGCACGCAGGCGGTGAGCGCCGCGCTCGACGCCGTCGCTGCGCCGATTTTCCTCGTGCGGGCGCGGACGCCGCACGTGTCGTCCACCGACATTCGCCGTCGTGCCGCGACGGGACTGCCGCTCGACGGCCTGGTGCCCGCGGCCGTTGCCGCCTACATTGCCGACCATCATCTGTACGCACCGGCGCCCGGTGCGTAGCGTCCGGACCTCTGGAGCCCGTATTGCATGACCGATGCTCGTCCTCGCCGCCCACGTGCCCGTAAGACCGCCGCGCCGGCCAAGGCGCCCAGCCGCCCGCGGCTGCCGAAGGCGATTCAGACCGCCCTCGCGGCCGCCGACGACAAGAAGGCGCTGAACCTGGCCGTGCTGGATCTGCGCAAGAGCGACGCGTTCACGGATTTCTTCGTGATCGCGACGGGCGCCAATCCGCGGCAGGTACAGGCGATTGCCGATGGCGTGGAACAGGCACTCAAGGCCGACGGCGTGCGGCCCTCGAACGTCGAGGGCTTCCAGCGCGCCGAGTGGATCCTGCTGGACTACTTCGACTTCGTCGTCCACGTGTTCTCGCCGGCGGCGCGCGGCTTCTACGGGCTGGAACGCCTGTGGGCGACGGCGAAGCTCATTCAAATCAGCGACGTCCCGGCGTAGCCCCCTTCCCCACCGGCCGGCGGGATGATCGCCGGCCTCAACCACGCGTTCGCGCTGCTCTTCGCCACGCGCTGTGCCGCGTGTGCGGCGCTCAACACGCGTCCGTTCGACAACGCGGTATGTCCGGACTGCTGGGCCGCGATCGATCGCTTCGATGGCGGCGGCATCCTGCACTGGCCGGCCGCACGCATCACCGCTCATGCCGCCATCGGTCCGCACGAGGGGCCGCTGCGCGTCATCGTCCAGGCGTTGAAGTACGACGGCCGGCGTTCGGTGGCGGCACGGCTGTCGATGCTGATGCGCGACGCCGGACGTCCGTTGCTGGCCGCCGCGGATGTCGTGGTGCCCGTGCCCTTGCACCGGCGACGTGCGTGGACTCGTGGTTTCAATCAGGCGGATCTGCTGGCGCGTGGGCTTGGCCGTCCGGTCGCTCGGCTGCTGCGACGCCAGCGATCGACGGCACCGCAAGTATCGCTGCCGGCCGACGCGCGTCGTCAGAACGTCGATGGCGCGTTCGCGCTGGTGCGCTGGCCGCCGCCACGCGTGCGCGATCGACGCATCCTTCTCGTGGACGATGTGTTCACCACCGGCGCGACGCTCGAGGCCTGCGCGCGCGTGCTGCACGAGGCTGGTGCGCGCGAGGTGATGGCGCTTACAGCCGCGCGAGCCGTGATTGGACGGCGGTCATGACGGCGTTGGCCACGACGTCCACGTCCTGCTGCCCGTCGATCAGCACCCAGTCCGGCGCCTTCGACTGACGCTGATAGCTCTCGCGCACGCGCGACAGCAGCGGCATGTCGCGCTCGAACTTGTCGCGCGCCGCCTGCTTGCGCGCCAGCGACGCCTCGGGCGGAATGTCCAGCACCATGGTGAGCGACGGCGTCGGCAGGTGACGCTGCACGTCGCGCAGCCAGTCAGGATCGATGCCCTGCGCTTCGCCGTAGGCAATGCTCGACGCCAGGTAGCGATCGCAGATGACGATGGCGTCGGCGGCGAGCCAGTCGAGGATGCGCGGACGGAACTCGTAGCGGTTGGCGATGTAGAGCAGCTGCAGTGTTTCGGCGTCGTAGTCGCGTTCACCGGCGAGCGCGCGTCCGATCTCGGTGCCGATCGCCGTCGGATACTCGGGAAACGACAGGAACTCGACACGCCGTCCTTTGGCGCGAAAGTGCGCGGCCAGGCGTTCCGCCTGTGTCTGCTTGCCGCTCTGATCCAGACCTTCGAACGCGAACAACCACCCTGCCATCACACCTCCAGCGCCAGCATGTCGTCCAGTGTCTGACGACGGCGCGTGACGGTCCACGCCTCGCCATCGAGCAGCACCTCGGGCGGCAGCAGCCGGCGCAGGTAATTCGATCCCATTGCCGCGCCGTAGGCGCCGGCGTCACGAACGATCACGAGGTCGCCGACCTCGACCGGCGGCAGCGCGCGGTCGCGGGCGAACGTGTCGGTGCTTTCGCAGATCGGTCCGACGATATCCACCGGCACCTCCGCGCCAGGGCGCGGGTGCACGGGTTCGATGCGATGGAACGCGTCGTACAGCGCCGGGCGCATCAACTCGGTCATGCCGGCGTCGAGTACGACGAACCGCTTTGCGCCGGGGAACTGCTTCACGTCCACGACGCGCGTCAGCAACACCCCCGCCGCGCCGACGAGCACGCGACCGGGCTCTATGGCCAGCAGCAGATCGGTATGCTTCGCCGCGCGAACGATGCGGCGCACGTACTCGTCTGGATCCGGCGCCGTGCCGCCGTCGTAGGCAATGCCGAGGCCGCCGCCGAAGTCCAGATGCTCGATCGGCAGCCCCTGCGCGCGCAGGTCTGTGGCCAGCGCCACCACGGCTTCCGCGGCCCGCTCCAGCGGATCGAGCGCGGTGATCTGCGAGCCGATGTGCACGTGGATCCCGACGGCAGCCAGCGACGGGCGCGCCGCGATCTCGCGGAACAGCGCCGGCGCGGCGTCGATGGGCACGCCGAACTTGTTGGACTTGAGGCCCGTGGAAATGTGCGGATGGCTGCGTGCGTCGATGTCGGGATTGACGCGCAGCGCGACGCGCGCGACGGCTCCGCGGTCAGCGGCCAGGCGCGCCAGGCGATCGAGTTCACCGGGTGACTCGACGTTGATGGCCAGCAGATCCAGATCGACGGCGCGCGCCAGTTCGTCGGCGCGCTTGCCGACACCGGTGAACACGATGTCGCGCGGCGTGCAGCCGCAGCGCAGCGCCACTTCCACTTCGCCGATGGAGTTGGCGTCGGCGCCGCTGCCAAGCGAGCGCAGCAGCCGCACCAGCGCCAGCGACGAATTCGCCTTCAACGCGTAGTGGATGGCGTGCGGCCGATCGCCGAAGGCGGCGTCGAGACGGGCGTAGGCGGTGCGGATGGCGCCGGCGTCGTAGACGTAGGCAGGCGTGCCCACGGCGTCAGCAATCTGGTCGAACATCGGCCAGCGATCATAGCGCGAAGCCCGGCCGGTCGGCCCGGGGATCGTGGTATTCTGGCCCGCGCCTCCCCGGGGCAGCCAGCCGCGCCTCATGCCAGATCCGTCTCCCGCTCCCATCGACGCCATCGACACGCTGATCCAGCGCTGTCTCGCCGGCGATCAGCAGGCCTGGGACGAGATCGTCCGTCAGCATCGGCGCAAGGTCTTCAACATCGCCTACAAGTTCACCGGCAAGCACGACGAAGCCGAGGATCTGACGCAGGACATCTTCCTGAAGATCTTCAAGTCGCTGCACACCTTCGATCGCCGCGCCAACTTCCAGACGTGGCTGGTGAGCGTGTCGCGCAACCTGTGCATCGATCATTACCGCAGCGTCCGCAAGGAACGCGAGACGATCGATCGCGACATCGACGCCGGACAACTGACGCCGGCGTCCAACACGCCGAGCGCCTACGCCGAGCTCGAACTGCGCGGCCGCGTCGATCTGCTGCGGCGGGCGATGGACGAACTGCAGCCGACGCTGCGCACCGCCGTCATGCTGCGCGACCTCCAGGAACTCTCCTATCAGGAAATCGCCGACCGCCTGCACCTGCCGGAGGGCACGGTGAAGTCCCGCATCAATCGCGGCCGTACGGAACTGGCGCGCCAGATCCAGCGGCTCCGCGTCGAACTCGAAGGGGTACGAGGATGAACCTCACGACCGACAGAACCGACGACGTCGCCATCGTCCGCATCGGCGAGAGCCGGATGATGTATCCGCTGCTCCAGGAATTCTCGGGCACGGTGAGCGGGCTGGTCAGCGGCGGCGATCGCAAGGTGCTGATCGATCTCGCCAACGTCACCTACGTGGACTCGGCGACCATCGGCTGCCTGATGGATCTCTATCGCCAGACCACCGCGGCGGGCGGCGTGCTGCGGTTGAGCGGCGTGCAGAAGCGCGTCGAGACCATGCTGACGATGACCGGCGCGCACAACTTCCTGAAGATGTTCCCCGACGAAGCCAGCGCCATCCAGAGTTTCGGGGGCTAGCCATGCGCAGTATCAAGACGACCACCGGCAAGGACATCCCGCTCGACGGCGATCTGCTGGCCATCTGCGAGATGCTGTTCCGCGAGGTCACCGGCACCGACCTCGGCGGCAGCTTCGAACACATGAACCAGGAGATCCGGCATCTCGTGTCGCAGATGACCGACGAGGAGCGGCAGTCGTACCTGGTCGAGAGCCTGTTCCTCAACCAGGTGAAGTACGAGAACGACCGGCTCGAAACCTACATGCGCAAGATCGAACAGCAGTAACCAGTCCGATCCGAATCGACTCGCGGACGTCCCCCATGTCCGATAACTATCTCGCCACCCGCTACACCTGTTCGTGGCCGCATTCGATTGCCGTCATGCTCTGCGACGGCCGCATCGTCTGCGGCTGTGCGGATCCGTACGCCAAGCGCGTGCTCGGCGACTTCCGCACGACGTCGATGGCCGACATCTGGCAGGGACCGACGGCGCGGCAACTGCGCGTCGATCTCAACGCCGGCGGCGCCGCGTTCTGCGGCGACTGCCCGCTCAAGCTGCCGCTGGCGCCCGGCGAAGCCGTGCCGCAACGCGATGTGAATGTCGGCGCGCTGCCGAGCCGGCTGTATGTCGAGTGCACGGCCGCCTGCAACATCTCGTGCTTCCAGTCGTGCTGCGCGCCTGAGACCGGCATCACGCGGACGCGCCAGGCCGGCATGCTCGACTGGGGGGTGTTCACGCGCGCCATCGACGAAGCCGGTCCCTCGCTCGTGCGCGTCGACTTCTTCAATTACGGCGAAGCCTTCCTGCACAAGCGCGCCGTCGAGATGTGTGAATACATCAAGACGAAGTTCCCGCACATCTACCTCTACTCGAGCACGAACGGACTGGCGCTCACCGAAGAGAAAGCGCGGCGGCTGGTGCACTCCGGCATCGACGAGATGACGTTCTCGATCGACGGCTCGTCGCAGGAGATCTACGCGCGCTACCGGCAGCGCGGCAACTTCGAGAAGGCGCTCGCCAATCTGCGGGCGATGGCCGACGAGAAACAGAAGAGCGGCCGCGACATCCCGCATCTCAACTGGCGCTACATCCTCTTCAAGTGGAACGACTCGGACGAAGAGATGAATCGCGCCCGACAGCTCGCCGCCGAAGCCGGCGTCGATCGGCTCTGCTGGGAGATCACGGACCATCCCGAGGACTCGTTCTCGCGCCGCTTCATGCCCGGTTCACCGGACTTCGAACGCATCCGTCATGAAGTGTGGGACATGAGCGGGCTGGGCAACGCCATTCCCGGCACCACGCCGCGCGCGCAGATCGACGTGCGGACGCTGATCCCCGGCTTCCCGCTGCGCGCGAAGGCGGCGCAGCCGGTCACGGTGAAAACGCGCGTGAGAAATCTGTCGGACCGTCCCTTCCGGGCGCAGGCCAGCTACGGTCGTCGTCTCGTGCGCCTCGGCGCGCAACTGGTCGGCGAGGACGGCGCAATGCTCAACCGCGATCACGCCCGCGCGTGGCTGCCCGCCGACATCCCGCCCGGCGGTGTGGCCGATGTGGCGATCGAAGTCCCCGCGCCAGACAAGCCGGGCCGCTACGCGCTGAAGTTCGACCTGGTCAGCGAAGGCATCGACTGGTTCGAGAAGTGCGGGTCGGCGACGACGACACGGACTTTGGTGGTGAGGTGACAGGACCGGCGCTCTCGCGCCGGTAGGGGCATCGGGACCGCGGCGTTCGCCGCGGTTGGGGGCATCACACGAGGACCGCGCTCTCGCGCGGTAGGACGTCAGGACCGCCGCTTCCCGGCGATGAGGGCATCAACCCGTCCCTCCCGCGCTTGTTGTCGCGGCCGCCTCCCGCCTGCCGCCTCCCGCCTCCCGCCTGCCGCCTCCCGCCTGCCGCCTCCCGCCTCCCGTCCCGATCAAAATAGCAGTCCCGGCCGCGAAGTCGCGAAGCCGCGAAGTCGCTAGGGTTCACGCGACGCCGTGTATGCAGCAATGGCAATCAGGTCGTCGATCGTCAGCTTCTCCACCGCCGCCTTCATCAGCGGCGCCCACGGGCCGCGGCGATTCCCCTGCTGGAAATCGAACAACTGACGCACGGTGTAGCTCGGTGATCGACCCGCGAGCGGCGGCACCGGGCCGAGGCCTTTCAGGTCGGCGCCGTGGCACACACCGCACGCCTGCGTGCGCCCGTTGCCGGTGGTGACCAGCGCTTCTCCGGCCTTGATGCTGCCCACCGGCACGTGGGCGATGAAACCTGACGCGCCGTCGCGGAGTTCGGTCCGCGGCAAGTCCTCCGGCATCTCGATGATGCGGCGTCCCAGCGGTTCGGTGCCGGCCTGTGGCACGTGCATCCAGCCGGCCACGCGCGTCCTCGACACTTCGGCGGTCTCGACGACGCGGATCCATTTGCGGAAGGGGAACGAGGCGAAGTACTCCGCGGCCTCGCGCACTTCCTCGTCTGTCGCCGCCTTTGCGTCGGCGATCATCGCGTTCGGCGGTCCCATCTTCGGCTCGCTGCTCTTGCGCGCGCCGCTCTTGAAATCCGCCATCTGCTGAATGATGTACGCCGCCGGCAGCCCGGCCAGCGAGGCGTTCTCCGGCCGGCCCTGGCCGTTGGTGAGATGGCAGAAGCCGCAGGCGCGCATCTCGGGCTTGCGGCCGCTCGACACCGACGCCGGCATCGGCGGGTGTCCGGACGGGTGCCAATCCGGCGGATTGAAGGCGTCACGCGTCTCGGCAAGCGTGAACGCGCGATCGCTGTCCGGCACACGGCGCGGCGTGGTGTCGGGTGCCGGTGGCGTGGCCGGCGCGGCGGCCGGCGCGCCGTTCGGCGCCGGGGGCGGCGGCGTGTTCACGGTGAACGCCCACGGCGGAGGCACCGGCGGCGCCGGTGATTGCGCGACGAGCGAAGCGGTCAGGAGGAGCAGTGATGCAGCGAGCAGTCGGATGGTGGGCATGGGGGGATGAGGGGCACGAACGACATTACGGTGTTTCGAGATCGATCGGCGCGAGACAGTCGTTGTCCTGAACGACAATCGGCATCCAGCGCGACACATCAGGCTGACCGGCCAGCAGCATCACCGGCGACAACGCATCGGCGCGGAGGCTCGTGCCGCCCGCTTCGGCGACGCGCGCCGCCAACGCGGTTCGGAACGCGTGGAACTCGGGCATGTCGAAGATGAGGAAGTAGAGCTGCCGAACCGAGCCGGGCTGCGATTCACGGCGATAGCCCATGCAGCGTGGGCGGATGGCGGCGCGATCGATGCCGGATTCACGCGCCAGCGTCATCAGGTCATCGGGCGACAGCGTCGAGCCCGCGAGTTCGTCGGCAAGCACCAGGCCGATGCCCGGCTGCAGCGGCGTGCTGAGCGACTCGCCGGCGCGCGAGAACGTCTGCCGGAACAACCGCATCGGCATTTCGGGCGGCGGCGTCAATCCGACGCGCCACTGCTCGCCCTGCGCCGCCGGATTGCTGGCCAGCGTCCACCCCTCGAGGTGTTGCGGTCGCACCAGAAACGGCTCGGCCCGCGCATCGTCCAGCGATCGCATGAAGAGCACGGCAAGGCCGGCGGCAAGCAGCAACGCGATGGCCGCTTTCGCGGCCATGGGCATTCGTCGATTCTGATGCGGCATTCAGGCGCTATTGTATGCGCCGGCCACGACATCCACGCTCCGCACTCACACGGGGACGCGCTCCATCAATGGCGAAGACGACGTGTTGAGGCCCGTGCCTTCATAACGCTCGAAGGCGCTGACCGGAAACACGCGTCGTGCGTCCACCACCACCGGTTGCGGATCGCGCAGCGCCACCAGGCGCGGCAGGTCGACGAACGCCGGCCAGTTGGTCAGCACGAGAATGGCGTCGGCGCCGGCAATGGCGTCGGCGACTGAATCAGCAAGGGCGAGGGTGGAACCGAAGATGCGGGCGGCGTTGGCGCCCGCCACCGGATCGTACGCAGTGACGGTGGCGCCGGCGTCGAGCAGCGCTCGGACGATCGGAATGGCCGGCGACTCGCGCATGTCGTCGGTGCCGGCCTTGAACGCCAGCCCGAGCACCGAGACGCGCCGGCCGCCAAGCTCCGGGCACCGTTTGCGCAACAGTTCCAGCGTCCGCGCCGGTTGCTGCGCGTTGATGCTGAGCACCGCGTCCAGCATCGGCATCGGCACGGCCGCCGCCTGGCCGTGCGCCAGCAGCGCCTTCACGTCCTTCGGAAAACAACTGCCGCCGAAGCCGCAGCCCGCCTGCAGGTAGCCGAGCACGGCGGGCGAAATGCGCGCGCCGCTGCTGTCGGTCGGCGTCAGCCGTCGGTCGAGGTGCACGCCGCGCATCACATCCATCGCGTCGACGTCGCCGACCGCTTCGCACAGGTTGCCGATCTCGTTGCTGAACGAGATGAGCGTCGCCAGCAGCGAATTCGCCGTGTACTTGATCATCTCCGCCGTCTTCGTCGTGGTGATGACGTGAGGGCAGTGGTCGAAGGCGGCGTACAAGGCGGACACGCGATCGACGGTGCGGGGGTCGCCGGCGCCGATGACAATGCGGTCCGGTTCGAGGAAGTCGCGCAGGGCTTCGCCCTGCCGCAGGAACTCGGGGTTCATCGCCACACCGAAGTCGACACCGGCTGTCTTCCCCGAGCCTTCTTCGAGCGCGGCGGTCACCAACCCATCGGTCGTGCCGGGAATCACCGTGCTCTTGACGACGACGACGTGGAAGGTGGTCTTGCCCGCCAGCGCACGGCCGATGTCGCGAGCTGCCGCCTCGACGGACGACAGGTCGATCCGCGTGCCATCGAACGGCGTGCCGACGGCAATCATCGAGACGTCGGTCGCCGCGATCGCGCGCGCCAGGTCGGTGGTCGCCGAGAAGCGTTCGCCCGGCAGGCTCCGCAGCAGTTCGTCGAGTCCCGGCTCGAAGATCGGCGCCACGCGTGCGTTGATCGCCTCGACCTTGCGGTCGTCGGTGTCCACGCAGATGACGCGATGCCCGAGAGAGGCGAGACAGGCGCCGGTGACGAGTCCGACGTAACCGGACCCGACCACGGCGACATCGAGGTGTTTCGATTCAGTGTGCATGTGCGTACCAGAGGAGGGAACGCCGCAGTCCCTCGTCGAGACTGACGGCTGGCTCGAACTGCAGTTCCGTGCGCGCCTTGGCGATCGACGGACACCGCCGCACGGGGTTGTTGACCATGTAGTCGGGATCCGGACTGGTGCCGTGCACTACGCCACCGCGGTAGCCGAACAGCGCGCGCCCCTGGTCCACCATCCGCGCCGCCAGTTCGCCCATCGTCACTTCGGGACGTTCACTGCCGATGTTGTAGGCGTCGCCGGCGCGCCCGCGGGTGAGCACCTTGAAGTAGCCGACGACGGCGTCGGTGACGTAGCAGAAGGTGCGGGTGGCAGTGCCGTCGGAGAGCAGCACGACGTCGCGGCCGGCGAGGAGGTCGCGGGCGAGGTCGGGAATGACCCGCCGATCGGTCAGGCCGAGACCGGGGCCGTAGTTGTTGAAGGGGCGCGCCACGGTGATCGGCAACGAGTACTGACGCGCAAAATTCCAGCACAAGGTCTCACCGAAGCGTTTCGATTCGTCGTAGCAGGCGCGCGGGCCGACGCACGAGACGAGGCCGCGATATTCCTCGGGCGTCGGGATCTGGTCCGGCGACGGGTCGCCGTAGATCTCGCTGCTCGAAAAGAACAGGACGCCTTTCACGCGGTGATCATCCGGCCGCATCCGGCAGTGGTCGAGCAGATGCCGCAGGCCGTGGATGTTCGCATCCATCGTCTCGATGGGGAACTGGCGGTAGAACGTCGGTGACGCAATCGACGCGGCGTGAATGAAATAGTCGCTCCGTGACGCCGCGTCCGGCAGCGGCTGTGTCACGTCGTGTTCGATGATCTCCAGCGCCGGATCGCCGGACCACTCGTGCAGCCAGGCCGGCACGCCGCGCCGGTAGTTGTCGATGACGGTGACGTGAATGCGCCGCCCCGGCGTGGTCCGCCGGTTCCAGAACAGCGGCGCCTGGACGAGGTAGTGCCCCAGGAATCCGGCGCCGCCGGTAATGAGCAGCCGATGGCCGGCCAGCTTCTCGAACTCGTGTGGCACTGCCGCGACGATCTCCTCGAGATCACTGGCGGTCGTCGTCTGAAGTTCAGGCACCGGGGGAGGCTCCTTCCATTCGTCGAGTGTGACGCGCGCGCAAGGCGCTGCTGTAACACGCGTAATCCGAGGCGACAGGGGCTCACTATAGCAACCCGATCGCCGGACGGAATCGCTGGTTAATCACCGAACGATCGTCCGGTAGATCGCGGGAAGTATAGAGGGCGCGATGGCATTACTCACTCGCGGTGCGGGGATCTCGTGACGATCGTCACAATGCCACGGCGCGTTACTGCGAATTCCGTGATCGTGACCGTCATTTCCGTAGTAAGTTGCCGCCTCCGCTGAGCCCATTCTCTGGCGGTCTTCGCGTATGTAGGTGTAACTGAAAGGGCGAAGCTGTGCCGTATCCCGTCTGGACTCCCCCCCGACGATACTGCTGCTGGGTCGTGTTGCTTGCAACCGCCCTGGGTCGTGTCGAAGCCGCCGCGCAGGCGGCTGAAGTACCCGGGGCCATGGCCATCGGCCCGTTGACCATCAGGCCGCAGGTCACGCTCGCCAACATCGGGATCGACGACAACGTCTTCAACCAGCCGACGAATCCTCAGAGCGATTTCGTCTTCACGCTGGCCCCCAGCGTCGACGTCAGCCTGCGCATCCGGCGCGCCACGATCGACGCCACCACCGCCGCCTCCTACCTGCACTTCGAACGCGCCCGCGGCGAGCGTTCACTCAACCCCTCCCAGTCCGTCAGGCTCGAAGTCCCGCTCAATCGCCTGACGTTCCGCGCCGCCTACGCCGTTGCCTCCACCCGGGAGCGTCCGGGACTGGAAGTCGATCTGCGTGCGCGACGGCGGATCGACACCATTACGGCAGCCGTCGACCTGCGTTTGAGCCCTCGCACGACGGTGCGCGTCGAAGGCGCCGAGACGATCACCGACTACCGCAGCACGACCGTTGGCAACGTGAACCTCCGCATGATGCTCAACCGGCGCGGTCGCGACACGCGGCTGAGCGTCCGGCACGCCGTGACGCCGCTGACGACGTTGGTGTTCTCGGGGGAACGCGTGGAGGACCGCTTCACGCTGGCGCCGGAAAGGGATGCCGATGGCTTCCGTCTCATGCCTGGCGTCGAGTTCAACCGCTTCGCCCTGATAGCAGGCAGCGCGGCCGTCGGTTGGCGGACGCTCCGTCCCTCGTCACCGGTGGTGCCGGAGTACTCCGGCGTCGCCGCTCGCGTGCAGTTGTCGAGCACCATCCGCGACAGCCTCCGTGTCACCGGCGGCTACGATCGCGACATTACCTATTCGTTCCAGCCGGCGTTTCCGTATTACCTCCAGACCACGATGAGCCTGTCGGCGACACAGCGTCTGGGCGAGCGATGGGACCTGGTCGGCGCGGCTGGCACGCAGCGGCTGGCTTATCAACAGATGGCGGCGTTACTCGGCCCGGACCTCGGATCGGTAACAGACATGATGACGGGCACGACGCTGGGGGGCAGCCTCGGCTATTTCGTCAGGCCCGGCCTTCGCGTATCGATCAACGCGCAGCGGGCCAGGCGCCACGGCGGTCCTGTCGTCGGGCAGTTCACACGTTGGCAATATGGCAGCTCAATTACCTATGGGTTGTAGGCGCCTGAACGACGTCCACATCATGCAGGCCTCGACCTGGCGATGGCTGGCACTCGTGGCAGCGCTGCTGGCGCTGACGCGGCCAGTGGCCACGCAGGAGCAGGCCTACAACATCGGCTCGCACGACGTGCTGGCCGTCAGCGTGTTCAACCAGCCGCAACTGACGGGCTCGTTCGAGGTCGGCAGCGACGGCGCCGTGGCGTTCCCGCTCGTCGGCCGGGTGAAGGCCGCGGGCCTGACGCTGCGCGAGTTCGAGGCCTCGCTCGTCAAGGCACTGTCCGAGAACATCCTGCGGCGTCCCGAAGTGTCGGTGACGGTCGAGACCTATCGCAGCCAGCAGTTCTTTGTCATCGGCGAGGTGCGCCAGCCCGGCGCGTATGTATTGAGCGGGCGCGAAACCGTCGTCCAGGCGATTGCGCGCGCCGGCTACACGACGCCGGAGGCGGGAGACGACGTGCTGGTGGTGCGGCCCGGGCAGACGGCCAACACACGCGGTCCCCTGCAGCCGGACCAGGTGGATGCCAAGGACGTGTTGCGCGTCAACCTGGCCGACCTGACGAGCGGCGCCAGCCCCGACACGCCGGTCGTCCAGCATGGCGACACCATCATTGTCGGGCGGGCCGAGCAGGTGTTCATCCTCGGGCAGGTGAAGACTCCGGGCGCCTACCGGCTGACGCGCGGCCTCACCGTGGTCCAACTCATCTCCATGGCGGGTGGCCTGACCGATCGCGGCACCCAGCGGCGCATGAAGGTGACGCGGATGGTGAACGGCCGCAAGCAGGAGTCGAAGATCTCGCTGAACGACCCGGTGCTGGCCAACGACACCATCACCGTGGCGGAGCGGTGGTTCTGAACGCGCACTCGTGAACGGCTGAACGACATGTTCCAACGATCGCCCCACCTGATTTCCATGGCGGAGTCCCGTCCGTCGGTGACGCGCATCGCGCCGCCGACGCTCGACAAGCACCTGCTGGATTACCTGCGCGTGCTGGTGAAGCGGCGGTGGGTGGCGGTCGCCGGCATCGTGCTCGCGGTGATGGTGGCGGGGCTGCACCTGTATTCGGCCGTGCCCATCTACGAGTCCGCGGTGCAGTTGCTGATCGAGCACGAGGCCAAGAACACGTTCTCGCTGGAAGATCAGGTGTCGCAGGATCGCGAGACCACCGACTACTACAACACGCAGTTCACCATCCTCCAGAGCCGCTCGCTGGCACGGCGCACCATCGAGGCGATGGGCGCGTGGGAACACGCGGAGCTCTCCGGCGGCTCGGCGCCGGCAAACCTGCAACCGACCAATGTGATGGAAGGCGCCATCAACGGCCTGAAGAAGGTGGCCAGCCTCGTCCGTCAGGGCAGCAGCACGGCCGCCGCCGCTGCGGAGGACACCGGCGTCGCGGCTGCGCCGCCGGCGAGCGGACGCGTCGAGACGCCGGAACAGGCGGCGGTGATCGACGCCTTCCTCTCGCGCCTGACGATTGCGCCGGTCAAGACCAGCCGCATGGTGGACGTCAAGATGCGCGCCACCGACCCGCAGTTCGCCAGTGACGCCGCCAACGCGCTGGCGCGAGCTTACATCGAGCAGAACCTCGAAGTGCGGATGACCAGCTCGAAGGAAACCAGTGACTGGCTGACCGAGCAGCTCTCGGAACAGCGCAAGCGCATCGAAGTGGCCGAGACCAACCTGCAGCGCTATCGCGAGCGGCACGACGCGATGTCGCTGGCCGATCGCCAGAACATGGTCGGGCAGAAGCTGAGCGATCTGAGCGCGATGGTGACGCGCGCCAAGGCCGATCGCATCGGCCGCGAGACGCTGTATCAGCAGGTGCGCGACGCCGGCACGAACGTGCGCGCGCTCGAGACGCTGCCGGCGATTGCCGCCGACCCGACCGTGCAGCAGTACCGCGGCGATCTGGCGCGCCTTCAGGCCGACTACGCGCGGTTGTCGCAGGACCTGCTCGACGGCCACCCCGAGATGGTGCGGCTGCGCGCGGCCACGCGCGACGCCGAAGGCAAGCTGCAGCGCGAGTTGCAGAAACAGGTCGAGGCGATCAGGTCCGAGTACGACTCGGCAGTCACGCTCGAGACCAGCCTCACCGCGGCGCTCGAGACGCAGCGGCGCGAAGCCACGGTGATGGGCCGCACGGGCATCGACTACGGCGTGCTCGAGCGCGAGGTACAGACCAACCGCCAGATCTTTGAGAGCCTGCTCGAGCGCACGCGCGAGAAAGGCATTGCCGGCGAACTGCGCGCCAGCGACGCCCGCGTCATCGACCCGGCGCAGGTACCGCGTTCGTCGATGTGGCCGAACCGCAACCAGACGCTGTTCTACGCGCTCGTGTTCGGCTCGCTCATCGGCGTCGGCCTGGCCTTCTTCGCCGAGTACATGGACGACCGCCTGAAGACGCCCGACGAGCTGAAGACATATCTCGGCCTGCCGTTCGTCGGCCTCGTTCCAGCCATTGCCAGCAAGGACTTCGACGGTGTTACCGGCGACGGCACGCCGCTGCTCCACACCAAGGTCAGTCCGCTCTTCAGCGAAGCGTTCCGGACGATTCGCACCACGATTCTGCTGTCCGCTGACGAACGCCCGCAGTCGCTGGTGGTGACGAGCACCGGACCAGGCGAGGGCAAGACGGTGGTCTCGAGCAACATCGCGCTGGCGATGGCCATGGCCGGACGCAAGGTGCTGCTGATCGACATCGACATGCGGCGGCCGCGCGTGCACAAGGTCTTCGGCCTCGACGCGCACCCGGGATTGTCGGACGTGCTGGCCGGCAAGGTGGACGTCGAACAGGCGCTGCGCGAGACGAACGTGCCGAATCTGTGGGTGATGCCATCGGGGAGCCCCACCGACACGCCGTCGGAAGGCCTCAGCTCACCGCAGTTCGCCACGCTGCTGTCGACGATGGGCCAGCGGTTCAGTTGGATCATCCTCGACTCACCGCCCGTCGCCGCCGTCACCGACGCCTGCATCGTCGCCAATCGTGCATCGGCCGTGCTCTTCGTCGTCGGGTCGCAGCTCACGAGCCGCGCCGCGGCACAACATGCGGTGGAGCAACTGGATGTCGCCGGCGCCACCTATCTGGGCACCGTCCTGAACAAGGTGGCCCTGCGCCGCGACGCGTTCTATTACTCGACGTACTACCGGCCGTCCTACGAGCGCTATCACGCTTCGTCCCAGTCCAACTCCTGATCGCACGCGTTCGCTCTTCCGACTGACATGGCTTCCCCCCCCGTCAGCGCATCGCCCGTCGTGGGCCTGCCCGTTCACGTCCGGCGAGTCCTGGTCGCCGGCATGGGCTCGAGCGGCCAGCGGCACCTGCGCCTGCTGAACGAGCTCGGCGTCCCCGAACTCGTCGTGCACACGAGACGGCCAGAGGCAGCGCGGGATCTCACGTCAGCCACCGTCGCGGACAGTTTCGACGCCGCGCTCCAGTTCCAGCCGGACCTGGTGATGGTGTGCACCACCGCTGACGCGAAGGTGCCACTCGCCATCGCCGCCGCGCGCGCCGGCTGTCATCTCTTCATCGACAAGCCGCTGTCGAACCGCATCGACGGCGTGTCTACCCTGCAATCAATCGTCGAGCACCAGCGCCTCACGGTGGTGGCCGGGTTCGACCTGCGCTTCGATCCCGGATTGTGCCGGGCACGCGCCTGGATCGACGAGGGACGGATCGGGCGTGTGCTGTCGATTCAGGCCCAGGTTGGTCAATACCTGCCGGACTGGCGTCCGAACCGCAACTACCGGGACACGGCCAGCGCGCGCGAAGCGTGGGGCGGCGGCGCCATCTTCGAACTGACGCACGAACTGGACTACGTCACCTGGCTCGCCGGACCCGTCGTCGACGTCGCGTGTCTCAGCGGCCGCGTCAGCAACCTGCATATCGACGTGGAAGACCTGGCGTGCATGGCGCTGCGCTTTGCCTCAGGGGCGATCGGCACCGTGCACGTGGACTTCCTGCAGCGTGTGCCCACGCGCAGCTGCCGGGTCATCGGCGAACACGGCTCGATCGAGTGGGACTATCGCGCCAGTGAAGCACGCCTGCAGTTGCCGGACGCGTCGCAGTCAGAGCGATTCTCGTATCAGGGATTCAGCCGCGCCGATCGCTTCGAGCAGCAGACGCGGCACCTGCTGGCCTGTGTTGCGGGCAGCGACACACCGCGTGCCGATCTGACGACCGCGGTCGACAACCTGCGCCTGGCGCTGGCGGCGCGACAGTCCGCGGCCACCGGCAGGGTGACGCACCCATGACGACGCGAGGGGTTGTCCTCGGCGCGATCTGCGCGCGCGGCGGATCGAAAGGCGTTCCGCGAAAGAACCTGCGCACGCTGGCAGGACAGCCCCTGATCGCGCACACCGTCGCGTGCGGACTGGCCTGCCCATCGCTCGACGCACTCGTGGTGTCGACCGACGACGCGGAGATCGCGCAGGTGGCGCAACGCTTCGGTGCACAGGTGCCGTTCATGCGTCCCGATGCGCTGGCGCAGGACGACAGCTCGAAGTGGGATGTCTTCCGGCATCTCGTCGAGACCTGGGAACAGACGACAGGGCGGAAGGTAGACGTGCTCGTGGACCTGGACACCGGCGTCCCGCTGCGTGAGCCGGTGGACATCGAGCAATGCCTCGCGCTCCTGCGCAACACGGACGCCGATGTCGTCGTCACGGCGTACGAGCCCGAACGCAATCCGTACTTCAACATGGTCGAGCAGACCTCGGACGGCACCGTTCGCGTCGTCAAACCGCTGAATTCGCCGGTCACGAACCGGCAGGCGGCGCCGGCGGTGTTCTCGCTCTCGCCGGCCGTCTTCGCCATCCGTGCGGACGCGCTGCGACGGTTCTCGCACTGGTCGCAGGCGCGGATGCGCGTGCACGTCGTCCCGCGCGAGCGCGCCGTGGACATCGACACCGCGTTCGATTTCCAGCTCGTGGAGTTCCTGATGGAGTCACAGCGCGTTCATGGCTGACGTGACACACAACGGCCAGCGCTCCGACACCGAAGCGCTGTTCCGGCTCGATGGCCGCGTCGCCATCGTCACCGGCGGCTCGGGACTGCTGGCCGAACAGCATGCACTGGCGCTCACCGACGCCGGCGCCAGTGTCGTCCTGGCGGACTTGCGAATCGAACGCAGTCAGACACTGGTGGCACGGTTGGAGGCTGGCGGCCGACGAGCGCTGGCGTGCGAATGCGATGTCAGCCAGCCCGACTCGTGGCAGCGCCTGCTGGCGCGCACCCTCGAGACGTTTGGACGCATCGACGTGCTGGTCAACAACGCCGCGTGGACGATGCAGACGCCGACGGCGTCGTATGCGGCGGGCGTGGCCGACTTCCCGCTCGAAGATTGGCAGAAGATCCTCGACGTCAATCTCACCGGCACGTTCCTTGGCTGTCAGACAATCGGCCGCCACCTGATTGCTCAAGGCAGCGGCGCCATCATCAACATCGCGTCGCTCTACGGCGTCGTCAGTCCGAATCACCGCATGTATCCCGGCACCGGCATTCATCAACCGGTGGCCTACGGCGTCAGCAAGGGCGCCGTCATCAACCTCACGCGGTTCCTGGCCACGGCGTGGGGCGACACCGGGGTGCGCGTGAACTGCATCACGCCGGGCGGCGTGGAGAACCAGCATCAGCCGCTTTTCCGCGAACGCTTCGCGCAACTCAACCCGATGGGCCGGATGGCGCAGCCCGACGAACTGCGCGGCGCGCTGCTCTATCTCGCGTCGGCGGCGTCGCAGTACTGCACGGGACACAACCTCGTCGTCGATGGCGGCTGGACCGTCTGGTAGGACCGAACACCCATGACACTGGAACTGACGATCGGATCGCGTCGCATCGGCGCAGCTCATCCCCCGCTGGTGATCGCCGAGATCGGCATCAATCACGAAGGGTCGTTCGAGAAAGCCATTCGCATGGTGAACGACGCCGCCGCCGCCGGCTGCGAGTGCGTCAAGTTCCAGTGCCATGTCGTCGATGACGAGATGATTCCGAACGACGTGGTGCCGGGCAACACCACCGAAACCATCTGGGACATCATGGTCCGCTGCGCGCTCGGCGAACACGATGAGCGCCGGCTGAAGAAGTACGTCGAGGACAAGGGCCTGCTCTACCTGAGCACGCCGTTCTCGCGCGCGGCCGCCGACCGGCTCGAAGGCTTCGGCGTACCGGCGTACAAGATCGGCTCGGGCGAGTGCAACAACTACCCGCTGATCGAGCACATTGCCGGCTTCGGCAAGCCGGTCATCCTCAGCACCGGCATGAACGACGTCACCTCGGTGCAGCCGGCCGTCGACATCCTGCGCGCGCGCGGCGTACCGTTCGCGCTGCTCCACTGCACGTCGATGTATCCGACGCCGCCGTCCTTCATCCGCCTCGGTGCGATGGCGCAGCTCGCCGAGTCGTTTCCCGATGCGGTGGTCGGCTTCAGCGATCACTCGCTCGGCAACTACGCCTGTTTCGGCGCCGTGGCACTTGGCGCGGCGATTCTCGAGAAGCATTTCACGTCCGACAAGACATGGCCGGGTCCTGACGTGCCCATCTCGATGGATCCGGCCGACCTGGGCGATCTCGTCCTCGGCAGTCGCGTCGTCCATGCGGCGCGCGGCGGTGCGAAGACGATCCTCCCCGAAGAGCAGCCGACCATCGACTTCGCCTACGCGTGTGTCGTCACCACCAGCGACGTCGGTCCGGGCGAGCCGTTGACGGCCAGTAACACCTGGGTGAAGCGGCCTGGCACCGGCGAGATCAAGGCGCGCCACTACAAGGACGTCCTGGGCCGCACCGCGGCGCGTCCGCTGCCGCGCAACAGCCAGGTGGCATGGGCGGACCTGGCATGAACACCCGGCACGCCGCTGCCATGACCGACGCGGAGCGTAGCGTGTGGTTTGGCGCGCAGCGGATTGTCGTGACCGGCGGCACGGGCACCATCGGCCGCGTGTTGATGGAGCAGCTGCAGGGACTGTCGCCGGCCCGGCTGGTGAGCTACGCGCGATCGACGACGCCGATGCCGGCCGGTGTCGAAGTGATCACCGGCGATCTGCTCGACGAGGCCACGCTCGCAGGCGCCGTGAATCAAGCGTCACTCGTGTTCCATCTCGCCGGCTGCAAGCGCAACAGCGCAACCGACACCGAAGCCTGCCGCATCGTCAACGTCACCGGCACGACGCGGTTGCTGCGTGCGTGCGAGCACGCCGGCGCGACGGTAGTGATGACGTCGACGGCCTACGTCTACGGCGCGGCGCAGGAGAGCTACACCGAGGACGCGCCGGTGGGTCCGGCCAGCCCCTACGCGCAGAGCAAGGTGACGGCGGAACTGCTGGTTCGCGACTACGCGCGGCGATCGCACGGGCATGCGCTGATCGCGCGACTGGCCAACGTCTATGGCGGCGCGACCGAGCCGGACACCGTGATCGGCGCGGCGCTGGCGCAGGCGGGCCATGCTGAACTGCGCTTCCGTGATCTGTCTCCCGTGCGCGACTTCGTGCACGTGCGCGACGTCGCGGCGGCGCTGCTGCGTCTGGCTCCGTGCGCATCGGTCGCCTGCCCGGTGGTGAACGTCGGCACCGGCATCGGTACCTCCGTCGATGCACTCGCCAACCAGCTCGCGGATCTGATCGCGCGGCGCGGCAAGCGTCCGCGGGTCAGCGCCACGGCTGCAGGTGGTCACCGTGTCGATCGCCTGGTGCTCGACATTCGTCGCCTGCGCGACCTGACGGGCTGGTCCCCTGCCGTCACGCTGCGCAGCGGTCTGGCTGAACTCCTCGAACGCGAGCCACACGCCCGCGCCCTCACCGTATGACGACACCTTTGCGGAAACTCGCCGTCTTCACCGGCAACCGGGCCGAATACGGCCTGCAGATGCCCATCCTGCGCGCCATCGCCGACGACCCGCGCCTCGACTATCGCCTGCTGGTCTCCGGCGCGCACCTCAAGGAGAGCTTCGGACGGACGCTGGAAGAGATCGAGCGCGACGGCTTCGAGATCCATCACCAGGTGCGGATCGACATGCCGGAAGACACCTTGCAGTCCACCGCGCACGCCATCGGCAGCGGCGTCGTCAGCCTGAGCGAAGTGCTGGAAGCCGAGCGTCCGGATTTTCTCGTCGTCTATGCCGACCGGTTCGAGAGCTTTGCCGCGGTGATCGCCGGCACGCAGATGGCGATCCCGACGGCGCACATCGAGGGCGGCGACTACACCGAAGGCGGTGCGCTGGACGACTCCGTGCGTCATGCGATGACCAAGCTGGCGCACCTGCACTTCACGACCAACGAGCAGGCCTCGGAGCGCATCCGCCGGATGGGTGAGGAAGCGTGGCGCGTCCACAACGTCGGCTTCCCCGCGCTCGATCTCATTCGCGCCGGTCACTACGCGCCAGCCGAGGACGTGTATCAGCGCTACGGCCTCGATCCCGATCGCCCGATCCTGATCTTCACGCAGCACTCGGTGGCGACCGAATTCGACCAGGCGGGCGACCAGGTGCGGCCGTCGCTCGACGCACTCGAGTTCGCCGCGCGCGAATGGCATTGCCAGATCATCCTCACCTATCCCAACGACGACGCCGGCGGACGCCGCATCGTCGGTGAACTGGAACGGTTTGCCGCCAGGGGCGTGCCGGGCGTGCAACTGCACCGCAGCCTCGGCCGCTGGTACTACCACGGCGTGCTGAACGTCGCCGCGGCGTGCCTGGGCAACTCATCGAGCGGCATCAAGGAAACCCCGGCGTTCGGCTGCGCGTGCATCGACATCGGTCCGCGACAGCAGGGCCGCTTGCGCGCCGACAACGTGATCCAGATCTCGTACGACACCGCGGAGATCGTCGACGCGATCCGGCGGGCGGTGTTCGACGAGACGTTCCGCCAGCAGGTCCGCACGTGCGCCAACCCCTACGGCGCCGGTGACGCCGGCCGGCAGATCGCAGACGTGCTGGCCACAACGCCGATCACGTCGCGGCTGGTGCAGAAGCGGATGACGTATTGACGCGAAGACGAGGACGACGACCATGCGGACAGACCTCAGCGGCGTGACGATTCCCCGTACGGCGACGCTTCGCCAGGCGATGCAGGCCATTGACGACGGGCGCATCGGCATTGCATTCGTCATCGATGCGGCCGGGCGCCTGGTGGGGACGGTCACCGATGGCGACGCGCGCCGCGCGCTGCTCGGCGACGGCGGCCTCGAGACGCCGATCGCCGATGTCATGCACCGTCGCTTCGTCGCCGTGACGCGGCAGGCGACGGAGAGCGCGATCGTCGACTTGATGCGCGTGCGGTCGATCAAGCAGATCCCGGTCGTCGACGCCGATCAGACGCTCATCGGCGTGCACTATCAGCCCGACATGACCCAGGCCATCGGCCGGCCGAACTGGGCGGTGATCATGGCCGGCGGCGAGGGGCGGCGGCTCCGTCCGCTCACCGAGCGCGTGCCGAAAGTGATGCTGCCGCTCGGCGAACGGCCGATCCTCGAGCAGCTCATCGAGCTGCTGGTGCGGCACCGCTTCCGCGAGGTGTTCATCTCGATCAACTACCTCGGCTCGCAGATCGTGGACTACTTCGGCGATGGCAGCGCGTTCGACTGCCGAATCACTTACTTGCGTGAACCCCGGGCGCTCGGCACCGCGGGAGCGCTCAGCCTGCTGCCCGGCCTGCCCACCGAGCCGCTGCTGCTGCTGAACGGCGACCTGGTGACCGACATCGACCTCTCCGCACTGATGGACTATCACCACGAGGCCGCCTGCCTCGGCACGCAGTGCGTGTTCGAGTACGTGCACCAGTTGCCCTACGGCGTCGTGCGGCTCGATGTCGACCAGGTGGTGGATCAGCAGGAGAAGCCGCAGTATCGCGAACTGGTGAACGCCGGCATCTACGTGCTGTCGCCGAGTCTCGTCGAACTGGTGCCGGCCGATCGCGAGTCGACGATGCCGGACCTGCTGGCGGCGGCGCGGCGGCATGGCTACCCGGTGGCGGCGTTCCCCATTCGCGAACGCTGGACCGACATCGGCCGTCTGGGCGACTACGAACGGGCGCGCGATCACTGGGCGGCCCGGCAGGGACACGGCGCATGACCTGGCGATCGACACCGGTGCTCGTCACCGGCGGCGGCGGTTTCATCGGCAGTCATCTGGTGGAGCGCCTGGTGCAGGAAGGCGCCGAGGTCCGCGCGCTGGTCCACTACCGGTCCACCGGCAGTGCCGGGTGGCTCGATCGCTCGCCGAGTTTGAAGGACGTGGAGATCGTGCGCGGCGACCTTCGCGACCGTGATCTGGTGAACGGCGCGATGCGCGGCCGGCACGTGGTGTTCCACCTCGGCGCGTTGATCGCCATCCCGTACTCGTATGACGCGCCGGCGTCCTACGTGGACACGAACGTGCTCGGGACGCTGCACGTTCTGCAGGCGGCGCGCGAGTGCGGCGTGACGCGCGTGGTGCACACGTCGACAAGCGAGGTGTATGGCACGGCGCAGCGCGTGCCCATCGACGAGCAGCATCCGCTGCAGGCGCAGTCGCCGTATTCGGCCAGCAAGATTGGTGCGGACAAGATCGCCGAAGCCTTTCACCTGTCGTTCGACCTGCCGGTCGTGACCGTCCGCCCGTTCAACACCTACGGTCCGCGGCAGTCGGCGCGCGCCGTCATCCCGACGCTGATCACGCAGGCGCTCACCGACCAGCCGATCCGCCTCGGCAACGTCACACCGACGCGCGACTTCGTCTTCGTCGCCGACACGGTGGACGGTTTCGTCCGGGCCGGCGCCGCGCGCGACGCCGTCGGCCACACCATCAACCTCGGCACCGGCCGCGAGATCAGCATCGCCGATCTGGCGACGACGATTGCCCGGCTGTGCGGCACGACGGCACACATCGAACGCGACGAGCGCCGCGTGCGTCCGGGCGCGAGCGAGGTCGAACGTCTTTGTGCCGACAACCGGAAGGCCGCGTCGGTGCTGGGCTGGGCCCCGCTCGTCACGCTCGAGCAGGGATTGCAGCAGACCATCGCGTGGCTGCGCGACCACCAGTCGCTTTATCGCCCGGCGGACTACGCCGTTTGAGGTTCATGCGGTGATACACGATCTCGGACAGGCGGACGCCCCGCGCACGCTGCCGGCGCCGCTGCTCATCGAAGGCGAGCGCTTCTTCCTGGTGCGCGCCGGTGACGGATATCGAGTGCTCTCGAGCGTCTGTCCACACCAGGGCGGCTGCGTGGAATGGACCGCCGGCGCGTTCGAGTGCCCGCAGCACGGCTGGCGCTTCGACGGCGTCGACGGTCACTGTATCACCGGATCGTCGTCGCAACTGGCGAGCTTTGCGGTGGAGGAACGCGATGGACGGCTGTTCGTCGATCTGCCGGCGAGGTCCGCGGCCGTCCACGGCGCGACGCGCGAACGCCGACAGCCGAGCGACTGGCCGAGTGATCTGCGCATCCGGCTGGTGGGACACGCCAGCCTCGAAATCTCGCACGGCGGCTTCACGCTGCTCACCGATCCGTGGCTGACAGGAGCGGCGTTTCTCGGCGCGTGGATCACCTATCCGAACCCGCGCATCGACCTGTCGAGCATTCGCCCTGACGCGATCTGGATCTCGCACGAGCATCCCGATCACTTCCATCCCGCCAGCCTGGCGCAGTTCGATCGCGTGACGCCTGTTTACGTGCCGGACTTCCCCAACGGGCGCCTGCCGCGCGAGCTGCGGCGCCTCGGGTTCACGCAGGTGGTGCCGATGCAGTTCGGGCGCGCCTATGAACTGGCGCCGGACATCCGTCTCACGTGCTTCGAGCCGCCGGGACTCTGGAACGACGCCATCGTCCTGATGGAAATGGCCGGCTTGCGGCTGCTCAACATCAACGACGCCGGCGTCAACTATCGCATCGCCGGGATGGTGCAGCCGGTGGACGTGCTGATGTCCTCGTTCGCCCCGGCGTCGAGCTATCCCTACGCCTGGGATCATCTCGCCGCCGACGAGCGGCTGGCCATCGCCGAGCGGGCGCGCGTCGGCATGCTGCGGATGCTGCATCACGCCGTGCAGCGCTATCGCCCGCAGGTGCTGCTGCCCTTCGCGTCGCACTTCACGCTCTGGCATCCGGCGCACCGCCGCTACGCCGCCGAGTTCCGCCGCAACACCATCGACGATGTCGTGGGGGCGTTTCGCAGTTCGGCGGTGCCGGTGATCGACATGCTGCCCGGCGGAAGCTGGGAACCAGCTCGCAACAGGCGCGACCGCGGACCCTGGCGCGAAGGGCTGTATGACTGGCCGGTAGTCGAACGCTGGCTCGACGAGACATTCGATCAGTCGGTGTTCGATCGCTATCACCCGCCGCACGGCCATCTCCGAGACGACGAAATCCGCGCGTACTTCGAGCGGCTGAACGACGTGCCCGAGATCGCTTTCTGCGAAGACCTGGCGGTGACGCTGCGCACCCACGTCGGCCCGGAGGTCGCGCGCGAAACGCGCTTCACGGTTCGCGACGGGCACCTCGAGATGCGGCATCGGCCGCACGAGGTCGAGAACCTCGTCATCGACATGCCTGACAACGTGCTGCGTCACCTGATCCAGACCGACGCCTCGTGGGACGATGCGCACATCGGTTTCTGGTGCCGGTTCTCGCGGACGCCGGATGTGTTCAACGCCGGCTTCTGGCGGCTGCTGCAGGCGCCGTACTACCTGCGGCACCTGAGGACTGACTCGGCGCGGGCCGACGGTGCCGCCGTTGCGCACGCGAATGTCGCCGGCCTCATCGAGCGCTTCGGCGCGCCGGCCGAGCGCGTCCTTGGCCGCTACGGGCTGCACTGCAACGCCTGCCCGCATGCGCCGGCCGAGTCGGTGGCGTCGGCGGCCGAACGTCATGGCGTCGCCGCCGCGGATGTGGACCGGATGCTGCGCGAACTGGACCGGGTGCTGCTCGGCGCGCCGGCGGTGGCCACCTCATGACGCCTCGCACCATCGCCGCGACCGACCGCCACCGCGTGCAGCATCACTACCAGGTGGAGCGCGCGCTGGCCGACCGCCTGCGCACCTCGACACGCGCCGAGCGTCTCCACCTTTACCGCGAGTTGTACGACGAACTCTTTCAGCAGGTGCCCGGGCATCCGTTGATGCAGCCGGACCGCGCCCTGCGCGAGCGCGTCGTCGCGGCGCAACTGGCGTTCCTGCGGCCGATGATCTCGCCCGGCAGCGTCTTCATGGAACTCGGCGCCGGCGACTGCCGTTTGTCGGCGGCGATGGCGCCGCATGTGCGGACGGTGTACGCCGTGGACGTCTCGGCTGAGATCACCAAACAGACGACGCTGCCCGCCAACTGTCACCTGGTGATCTCCGACGGCTGCACGGTGCCGGTGCCTGAAGGCAGCGTGTCACTGGCGTTCAGCGATCAGCTCATGGAACATCTGCATCCGGCCGACGCCGTCGAGCAGTTGCGGGAGATCCATCGGGCGCTGGCCCCGGGCGGCGTCTACGTGCTCTTCACCCCCAACCGGTTGTCCGGCCCGCACGACGTCTCGAAGTACTTCGACGTCGTCGCCACCGGATTCCACTTGAAGGAATACACCACCGGTGAACTGGCGCGGGCGCTGCGCCAGGCCGGCTTCAGCCGCGTCCATGTGCCGCTGCACGGGCGCGGCGGCGTGGCCAGGTTTCCGAGCGGACCGATCTCGGCGATCGAGCGCGCGGTGGACTGGACACCGCGGCGCGTGAGCCACTGGGTCGCCGCGCATCAACCGTTCAAGAAGTTCCTCGGCCGCGTCGCCGCTGTCAAATGACTCTCGCCCCTCGTCCTCTGCACCCTGGTCAGCCGTCGGCACTCGTGGTGCTGCCAGACGGCGTCGGCGCGCGCAACATGCTGCTCGGATCGTTCCGCCCGGCCGCGCGCGGGCGCCTGGCGCTGCAGGTGCTGCAGGCGATTCCGACCGACGCGCAGGAGCGCTACGCCGCCCTGGAAGACGACGCGATTGTGTGGGCGCCGTACACGGTGTATCGCGATCACTGGCGCCTGTTCATGCTGCGCAACACGCTCAACTACGCGCACATGTTCTCGATCGACACCTGGGCGATGCGGTGCCTGCGTGTGCTGCCGATCCGCGGGCGCTGGAAGGGACGGCTCGCGGCGATGACGGCGCGGACCATCGGCCGCGCGGTGGCGGCGGCGGGCGGTGTCGGCATCGTCGAACGGCGGCTCGCCGCGGAAGTGGAACGCCTGCCGGACGTCGCGGCCTATCGTGACCTGCTGGTGCAACTGCGGCCGGCGGTGCTGCTGTCGTCGAATCACCGCCCGTATGGACTGCTGCCGCTGGTGCTGGCGGCCCGGTCGCTGAACATCCCGACGGCCACGTGCATCTTCAGTTGGGACAACCTGACGAGCAAGGGCCGCATCGCGGCGCCGTTCGACCACTACTTCGTGTGGAGCGATCTGATGCGGCGCGAGTTGCAGCAGTTCTATCCGGAGATTCCCGCCGATCGCATTCACATCACCGGCGCGCCGCAGTTCGATCCGCACGCCGACCGTTCGCTGCTGCTGTCGCGCGAAGACTTCTGCGCCCGCATCGGCGCCGATCCGTCACGGCCGATCATCTGTTACTCGTCGGGCGAGCCGAACAACTCGCCCGAGGACCAGGACCACGTCGCGCTGCTCCTGCAATTGATCCGCGACGGCCGCATCCAGGGCCAGCCGCAGGTGGTCCTGAGACCGACGCCAACCGTGGAAGGGCATCGCTTCAATGCCGTCCGCACGCGCTATCCGGAGCTGATCTACTCGCGGCCGCGCTGGCAGACGGCGCGCGGCAGCGACTGGAGCCAGATGCTGCCGCTGGCCGACGACATCTCGCTGCTGGTCAACCTCGCCCATCACTCGGCGGTCAACGTCAGCGTCGCCTCGACGATGACACTGGACTTCGCGATTCACGGCACGCCGATCGTCAACGTGGCGTTCGACCTGTCCAACCCACCGCCGTTCCGGTATCCGCTGTGGGACTACTACTACCAGTTCGAACACTACCGGCCGGTGGTGGACACTGGCGCCGCGCTGTTCTCGCGGAATATGGACGAACTGGCCGCGCACGTCAACGCGTGCCTGGACAATCGGCACCTGCACGACGTCAACCATCGCCGCCTGCTCGAGATCGAACTCGGCGTCCCGGTCGGCGAGTCGAGCCGCCGCATCGTCGAGACGCTGCGGCAGATTGCCGGCGCGGCTCACTCGCACGCGGAGGAGCGGACGGCCATGGAGGCGACGGCCTGATGCGCATTGCCTTCGTTTGCGGCGAGTATCCACCGTCGATCCACGGTGGCATCGGCAGCATGACCCGCACCCTTGGACGCGCGCTGGCGGCCGCCGGCCACGACGTGCGCGTTGCCGGTTGCTACGGCGAAATGGAGAGCGTGCGCCACGAAGTTGACCACGGCGTGGAGGTGTGGCGGCTGCCGATGACGAAAGGACCGCTCGGCTGGATCGACAGCCGGCGCCGGTTGTTCCGCCTGATCGCATCGTGGGTGCGTGAGGGTTCGATCGATCTCGTGGAGGTGCCCGACTGGCAGGGTTGGGCCGCAGGGTGGCCGCGGCTGGCCGCCCCGGTCGTCAGCCGGCTCAACGGATCGGCCACCTACTTCGCGGCGGAGATGGACCGCCGTGCGAGTCTGATCACGCGATCCGTCGAAGGCGCGTCGCTGCGCCGCGCCGACTTCATCGCGTCGGTCAGCCGCTACACCGCCGCGCGCACGGTCGCCTTGTTCACGCTGGGCCGGCAGCCGGATGTGGTGCTGCCGAATCCGGTGACCCTGGACGCGCACGCGCCGTGGGCGCAGCGCGAGCCGCGGACGGTGGTGTTCTCGGGCACGCTGACGGAGAAGAAGGGCGTGATCCCGTTGATCGACGCCTGGCCGCGCGTGCTGGCGCAGTGCCCGGGCGCGCACCTGCACCTGCTGGGCAAGGACGGCCTGTCGCCGGACGGCCGGTCGATGACGGCGTTCCTGAAGGCGCGACTGCCGGCGGCGACGGCTGCGCACGTGTCGTTCCATGGCCACGTCTCGCGCGAGTCGGTGGCGTCGTCTCTGGCACGCGCCCGCGTCGCCGTGTTCCCGTCGTTCTCCGAGGCCCTGGCGATCGCGCCGCTCGAGGCGATGTCGGCCGGATGTCCCACCATCTCGAGCGCGCTTGGCAGCGGCCCCGAGTTGATGGACGACGGCGTCGACGGGATCACCGCCGACCCGCGTCGCCCCGAATCGATTGCCGCCGCGCTGATCCGCGTGCTCGCGGACGAGACGCTGGCGCGGCAACTGGGCGACAACGGCCGGGCCCGTGTGATGGATCGGATGTCGATCGATCGACTGCGCCCCGCCAACGAGGCGTTCTTCGACGCGTGCATTGCGCGTCACCGGGCACGTCTGGCGCGCGAGCTTGCCGGTGCCGCCGCCGACGGTGTCGTGCAGACGTCATGAGTGGATCGCGATGACGGGACATCAGGAACCACACGTCACCAACGGCACCGCCACCGCCGCGTCGAACCCGAGCGACGCGGGATGGAGAGGGCCAGTCTCCGGCGCGGCTGGCGGACGACACTGCTGGTGCGGCGAACCGCTGGCGCCGACCGGCGTCGTCACGCCGACCTTCCGCCTGCTTCGCTGCGCCGCCTGCGGCACGCACGCGATCGATCCGCCACCGATCGATTCCGACGCGCAGAGTGGTGACTTCTACACCGCCTATTACTCGTCGCACGCGCCGGCACACGCCGGAGCGAACGGCGTGCCGCGCGGCCGCTGGTCACGCTACTGGCGCGTCGTCCAGAAGGTGCCGGACCTGGACCGCGCCGGCCAGCAGGCCATCGACTTCGGCTCGGGTGAGGGGCGGCTCTGTTTCGAGCTATCGGAAGCGGGTTGGCAGGACGTCGCCGGACTCGATGTCTCGCGGGCGCGAGTCGCCCGGGCCCGGCAGCTCTACCCGAGCCTGCGCTTCTTCGACTGCGCGATCGAGGAGACGCCGCTGCCGCACGG
>JADZCY010000306.1 GCA_020851325.1 Acidobacteriota bacterium
CTGGAGACCAGTTCGGCACAGGCCGACTCTTCTCGCGCCACACAGCGCTGGATGAGAGCAGCTTCGCCACTCCCGACGTCCGACCAATCGAGTGCGCCGGCGTTCTTCACCAAATCCTCGGCAGCAAGTCTTGAACTCATGGCGAGTGTAATGCACTTAGAACCCGGCGGGCAGGGAAAGTTCCGGCCGCGTCCTGCTCTGCTACCATCCCACCATGCGTCGCACGCTGGCGTGGATTGCGCTCGTGGCGCTGGCCGGCGTGGCCGGCGCGCTGGCCTACGCCTCGTTCACCACCGAGCGCGAGTATGTGCGGCTGGTGGCCGCCGGCGATGCCGCCGCGGCGGCCGGCGACCCCTTCCAGGCGCTCGAGGCGTACAGCGGCGCCGTCGCGCTGGTGCCGGATGCGGTGGTTCCCTACCTGAAGCGTGGACGCATCTACCAGGATCAAGGCCAGTCCGAAGCCGCCCTGCGCGACCTGCGTCGGGCCGCCGAACTGGACCCGTCGGCGACGCGGCCGCTCGAATGGCTCGGCGATTTGAGCCTCGAACTCGACCGTCCCGAGCGCGCGGTGGACTACTACGGCCGCTACATCGCCATCGACGACCGCACGGCCCGCGTGCTCTACAAGCGCGGCGTCGCCGAGTATCGGGCCGGCCTGGTGCCCGAGTCGATGTCGTCACTGGAGTCGGCGCTCAAGATCGACGGCAGCTTGTCGGACGCGCGGTTCCTGCTCGGACTCTGCCAGCGCGACCTCGAACGTCTGCCGGCGGCCCGCGCGACATTGGAACAGGTGGTGCGCGCCACGCCGGCGGCGCCGGAGCCCCGCGAAGCCCTGGCGGAAGTGTACGCGGCCCTGGGCGAGTCGTCGCGGACGATCGATCAACTCGAGGCGCTCAGCACGCTGGAGCCGACGCGACCGGAACGTCAGGTCGCCGTCGGCCTCGCGCAGGCCCGCGCCGGTCGCGAAAGCCAGGCGCTCGTCGTCCTCACGCGTGCCGTGGAACGTTTCCCGGATCAACCGCACGCCTACGCCGCGCTTGGCCACGTATGGTTGATGGGCGCGGAACGCCGCGGCGATCGCGCGGCGCTCTTGAAGGCCGTCGACGCGCTGACCACCGCCGCCACGTATCCGAACAACAGCAGCCGGGCGCTGAGCGACCTCGGTCGCGCGCTGTTCCTCAACGGCGACATGGCCGGCGCCGAACGCGTGCTGCGCCAGGCAGTGACGCGCCTGCCGGTGGACGAGGAGGCCTTCCTGCGGCTCGCGTCGGTGACCGAACGGCAGCAGCGACTGGCCGAAGCGCGCGACGCGCTGCTCCAGTACGCCGCCCTCGTCGGCGATCGGGCGCCGCAGGTGCCGGTGTGGACGCGCATTGCCGACCTGTCGGTGCGCATCGGCGAACCGCTCACCGCCGTGCACTGGCTGGATCGCGTCATCGACGAGGCCGGTCCGTCAGCGGCGCTGCTCCGCCGTGTCGCCGACGCGGCGTGGCGTGGCGGCGATCCCGAACGCGCGCGCAAGGCCGTCGACGAAGGACTGGCGCTGGCGCCCGGCGACGCCGAACTCCTCGCGCTCAGACGTCGCGTCGCTTCGGATCCAGCGCGTCTCGAAGCGCGTCGCCCAGGAAATTGAACCCCAGGACGACCGCGGCCAGACACAGGCCCGGGAAGATGGTGAGGTGCGGCGCGTTCATCAGGTGTCCGCGGCCGCCGTTGATCATCGCGCCCCAGCTTGGCGTTGGCGGCTGCACGCCGAGGCCGAGGAAACTGAGCGATGCTTCCGCCAGCATCGCCGTGGCCATGCCGAAGGTCGACTGCACGAGGATGGCCGGCAGCGCCGTGGGCACCACGTGCACCAGCAACACGCGCGACAGGCTGGCGCCGAGCGCGCGCGCCGCCGTCACGTAATCGAACTCGCGCGTGCGCAGCACCTGACCGCGCACCAGTCGCGCATAACCTACCCACCCGATCACCGTCAGCGCCAGCACGACATTCAGCAGGCTCGGGCCGAGCGCCGCCACCAGCGCAATCGCCAGCAGGATGCCGGGGAACGCCATCAGCACGTCCATCACGCGGCCGACGATCTGATCGACGCGCCCGCCGAGATATCCCGCCAGCGCGCCGATGCCGGTGCCGACCACCGACGACACGCCGACGACGACGATCGACACGAACAACGAGACGCGCGCGCCCAGCAGCACGCGCGCGACGATGTCGCGGCCCAGTTCGTCGAGGCCGAAGGGATGCCGCCACGAGGGTCCCGCGAGGCGCAGCGGCAGATCCTGCGCCACCGCATCGAACGGCCAGATCCACGGACCGGCAACGGCCGCGACGACAACGAGCGCGAGGATCCAGACGCCGACGCGCCCGAGCCACGACAACGCCGGCAGCTTTGGTCGCATCAGTCGAAACGAATCCGCGGATCGACGGCGCCGTACAGCAGATCGGTGACGAGGTTCACCGTGACGTAGGCGGTGGCGATGAACAGGATGCAGCCCTGCACCATCGGGTAGTCGCGGAAGCCGATGGACTGGATCAGCAGGCGGCCGACCCCCGGCCAGGCGAAGATCGTCTCGGTGATCACCGAGCCGGTGAGCACGGCGCCAAACTGCAGCGCGACGATCGTGATGAGCGGCACCAGTGCGTTGCGCAGCGCGTGTCGCAACACGGCGTTTCGTGCCGACACGCCGCGCGCCCGCGCCGCCCGCACGTACAACTCGCCCAATTCGTCGAGCAGGCTGGCGCGCGTCATCCGCGCCAGAATCGCCGCCAGCGCCAGGCCCAACGCGGTCGCCGGCAGCACGAGACTGGCAAGGCCGGATCGCCCGGACACGGGAAACCAGCCGAGTTCCACGGCAAAGACGATCGCCAACAGCGGACCGAGCCAGAAGTTGGGGATCGAGATGCCGGCGAGCGCGAAGATCATCGCCGCGTGATCGGCGGCGCGATGCTGGCGCACCGCGGCAATGATGCCGAGCGGCACCGCGATCGCGATGGCCACCAGCAACGCCGCGATCGCCAGTTCCGCGGTTGCCGGGAGCCGCTCCGCAATCATCGTGGAAACAGGTTGACCGGTGCGAAACGATCGCCCGAGATCCCCTTGCACCACGCCGCGGAGGAACGCGCCGTATTGCTCCAGCAGCGGCCGATCGAGGCCGAGTGACGTCCGCAGCGCCGCGATGTCGTCCGGCGCCGCGCCCTCGCCGAGCATCGCCACGGCCGGATCGCCCGGCACCAGATGGATCAGCGAGAACACCAGCGTGGCCACGCCGACGAGCACCGGAACGGTGAGTACGAGCCGGCGCAGGACGAAACGAAACACGGCGGCCATTCTACACGGCGGTGTGCGGGGCGCTCGGCGCCGGCGATACGGCGAGACCGAGGCGTGCGACCAGCTTGGCGAGTCCCTGCCGCGACACGCCAAGCTCGCGCGCGGCCAGTGTTGGTCGTCCGCTCGTGCGGGCCAGCACCGCGCGCACGTATCGCGCTTCGAAGTCCTGACGCGCCGCCGCCAGCGTTCGGCGATCGGCGGTCGCTGCCGCCACACGCGCCAGACCAGACGGCAGGTGCGACGCCGGAATCATCCCCCGCCGCGGTCCACTGACGATGAGCGCGGCGAGGACGTTCTGCAGTTCGCGAACATTGCCCGGCCAGTCGTAACGGCCGAGTGCCGCCAGCGCACCCGGCGACAGCACGGCGCGGCTGCCGGTCTTCTGTGCCAGCGCGCTCCACGCGTGCTGGACGAGCGCGGGGACATCCTCGAGCCGCTCGCGCAGCGGCGGGATCTGCAGCCGCACGACGTCGAGGCGGTAACGCAGATCGCGGCGGAACCGACCGGCCTCGGCTTCGGCGAGGAGCGGCCGGTTGGTCGCGGCGATGATGCGGACGTCGATGCGCCGCACGTGCGCCTCACCCAGGCGGCGCACTTCCGCCTCCTGGAGCACGCGCAGCAGTTTCGCCTGCACGCGCATCGACAACTCCGATACCTCGTCGAGGAACAGCGTGCCGCCATGCGCCTCCTCGAAGAGGCCGGCGCGCTCGGCGATGGCGCCGGTGAACGCACCGCGTGCGTGGCCGAAGAGTTCAGCCTCCGCCAGTTCATCTGCCAGCGCCGCGCAATTGAGCGCCGAGAACCGCCGATCACGCCTGGGACTCGACCGGTGCAGCGCCCGCGCCACCAGTTCCTTGCCGCTGCCGCTTTCCCCTTCGATCAACACCGGGAACGGCGACTGCGCCGCGCGCACGACATCGTCGCGCAGCCGGCGCATGCCGTCGCTTTCGCCGACGAGGTCCGGAATGATCGGCGCGCCGCTCGATGGGCGTTGGCGCGCGGTGGCGACGTGCACGAGCGGACCCATCGCGACCGCGGCCATCCCGAGCAGCACATCGACGTCCACCGGTCGCACCGCCAGGCCGGCAGCCCAGCGCGCATGCAGCACGCCGGAGACGCGCCCGCCGAAGCGCACCGGCCATGCGCCTTCGGGGATGGAGGCATCCACCGACGGCACCGTCGCCGTGCCGGTGGCCAGCACATGATCAGGCAGGCGCGTCGAGGGCGCGGACAGACCCACGGACGCTAGTGTTCGGCTCGCGCCGCCTTCATCCACGACCACAGTCATCGACGCCGCCGCCACGCGCGTCCGCAGCCACGCCAGCACACGCCCCACCGCCTCCACCTCATCATCGGCGTCCTGACACGTCTCCAGCACCCGCAGCACGTCGTCGACGATGGCGCGATCGTCGTGACGCAGCGCCGCGGTTTCGGCGTGAGAAAGAGACTGCGCCGCCGCGCGTACCCTCACTTCACTGGCGGGCGACAGCGCATCGAGGCGCGTGATGGCCGGGTCGAGCGTTGCGCGTGCTTCGAGGGTCTTGCCTTGTGCCGCGAGCCCGCGCGCCAATGCCGCACGTGCCTTCACTTCCCCGTCGGTGTCCGGCGCCAGCAGCACGGCCCACCGCGCTCCCGCGAGGGCGCCGTCGCCGTGATCACCGCGTTCGGCGCGCGCCCACGCTTCGTCCGCCAACCGCGTCGCGGCCACCGTTCCGCGCGGCAGGTCGCCTTCGTGCACCGACGCCGCCAGCGGCACCAGCCGTGTGGACAAGGCCAGCGCGGAGGTTGCGCCGCGGACCACCACATGCGGCCGCACGTCCCGCGACGCCAGGCGCAATAGCCCGACGGCTGCCGCGCCCGACACGCGACCGTCGCAGGTGATAACCACCAGCGATCGATCCGCCAGCCACGGCGGCCACTGCCAGCGCGCGCCTTCGAGCGCCGCGCCGAGCACATCGGCCTGCACGGGGACGAAGCCGGCCAGCGTCGCCTCGCGGGCGATGCTGTGCACGGTGGCCCGCCACATCGCGGCGTCGCCGGTGACCAGGTCGATGGCGCGCGGCTCGCCGTCGCGCGCGTCGAGGAGCGCGAGACGAAGACCGTCGGTGGGCGCCGGCGTGACGTGACGCTCCAGCGTGCGCGACCAGATCTCGACGAACACGCGCGCCGATCGCACGCCGTGATCGATCAGCGTCCAGCCGTGGCGTTCGGTTAACAGCGGCAACCGCGGCGGCGCGGCGCTGGTGCGCACGCGCACCACGTCGCCGGTGGCAAGGTCCAGCGGACGAGGGTCGGTTTCTAGATAGCGATTGAGCAGCAGCATGCCGCCCTCTTCTGCAATCGGAACGCCGCGTCCAATTTGGCCGAAATGTGAGGGGAATGCGGCCGGCGGATCGCGAGATGACGCAGAAACTTCGGCTAAGATCTTCGGGCGATGCTGCGATTTCTGACTGCTGGCGAATCACACGGCCAGGGTCTCGTGATTGTTCTCGAAGGCCTGCCCGCCGGACTGCCGATCGACTTCGACGCCATCACCGGCCACCTCCGACAGCGGCAAGGCGGTTACGGCCGCGGCCGCCGCATGGCCATCGAGTCGGACCGCGCCGAGATCCTCGCCGGCGTCCGCAAAGGTCACACGACCGGGGCGCCGCTCGCGATGCTGATCCGCAATCGTGACTGGGACAACTGGCAGGCCACGATGTATGTCGAGGCGGCGATGCCGGAGGGGGCGCCGGGGGCACGGCGGGCGGATGTCGTGCGGCCGCGTCCGGGTCATGCCGATCTGGCGGGTGCACTCAAGTACGAACTCACCGACATCCGCGACGTGCTCGAACGCGCCAGCGCCCGCGAAACCGCGGCGCGGGTGGCGGCGGGAGCCGTGGCCCGGCAGTTGCTGGCCGCGGTCGGCGTCGAGATCGCGAGTCACGTGCGGACGATTGGCGGCGCCGGGCTCGACGACAGCGTGAGCGTGTCGTTCGATCGTCTTCGCGCCCTGCCCGGCGACTCGCAGCTCCGCTGCGTCGATGCGGAGGCCGAAGCGGCGATGATCCGCGTCATCGACGCGGCGAAAGAAGCGGGCGACACGGTCGGCGGCACCTTCGAGGTGGTCGCGCACAACGTGCCGGTCGGTCTTGGCAGTCACGTGCAGTGGGATCGCAAGCTCGATGGCCGGCTGGCGCAGGCGATCATGTCCATCCACGCCGTGAAAGCCGTCGCCATTGGCGACGGCGTGGCCGGCGCTCACCGTCCTGGATCGCAGGTACACGACGAGATACTGATTGGCGCAGCGGAGACTGGCGGCCGGAAGGTCGTGCGGCCGACTAACCGCGCCGGCGGCCTCGAGGGTGGCATCACCAACGGCGAAGACCTGCGCGTCACCGGATTCATGAAGCCGATCGCGACGCTGATGAAGCCGCTGCGGTCCGTCGATCTCACCACCATCGAGGACGCGCCGGCGGCGATCGAACGCAGCGACGTGTGCGCGGTGCCGGCGGCCGCGGTGGTCGGCGAGGCGATGGTCGCGCTCGTGCTCGCCGACGCCGTCACCGAACGCTTCGGCGGCGATTCGCTGCGGCAATTGCAGGCGCACGTCGCCGACGCCGCGGCGCAGATCGCCTCGCGTGTCACACGTCCGCAATGATTCGTCCGATCCTGCGGCTGGGTGCCGCGCATCTGCAGGCCCCGGCGTCTTCGGTGGCCGCGATCACGCCGGAGATCGACACGCTCGTCACCGACATGATCGAAACGATGTACGCGGCGCCCGGGATCGGCCTGGCGGCACCGCAGATTGGCGTGAGCCTGCGGATCTTCGTCATCGATCTGTCGGTGGGCCGCGATCCAAAGGCGCTCTTCACGATGATCAACCCCGAGTGGGTGGAGCGCGACGGCATGCAGCTCGAGGAAGAAGGCTGCCTGTCCCTGCCTGGCTTCACCGCCACGGTGCCGCGCCCGACGCACGCCGTCGTCCGCGGCTGGAATCGCCAGGGCGAGGAGCACACCGTCGAAGGGAACGGCCTGCTGGCGCGAGCGCTTCAGCACGAGATGGATCACCTCGACGGCAAGCTCTTCGTCGATCGCCTGCGCGGCATCAAGCGCGACCTCATCGTCCGCAAGGTGCGCAAGCTGACCCGCGCCGGACAGTGGTAGAACGGATTCGATGCGCATTGCGTTCTTCGGCACGCCCGCCTTTGCCGTTCCGTCGCTCGAAGCCCTGATTCGCGCCGGGCACACCGTGACGCTCGTGGTCACGCAGCCGGATCGCCCGCGCGGCCGCGGCCAGCGCGTCACGCCGGGGCCGGTGAAAGACGTGGCGCTGGCGCACGGCATTCCGGTGGTGCAGCCCGAACGGCTGACGCGCGACCCCTGGGAAGAAACGGTGCGCGCGTCGGACGCCGAACTCGGCGTCGTCGCCGCCTACGGAAAGATCCTGCCGGAGTGGCTGCTGGCGTGGCCGCGGTTCGGGTTGATCAACGTGCACGCGTCGCTGCTGCCGCGCTATCGGGGCGCCTCGCCCATTCATCGCGCGGTGATGAACGGCGATGCCGAAACCGGCGTGACGATCATGCGCGTGGTGAAAGCCCTCGACGCCGGCGCGATGCTGGCCACCGTCCGCGTGCCGATCGATCCCGACGAACGCACCGATGAAGTGGAACGTTCGCTCGCGCTGGCCGGCGCGGCAGTGCTGGTGGAAACAATCGATCGACTGGCGCACGGACCGATCGCCGAAGTGCCGCAGGTGGACGCGGAGGCCACCTACGCGCCGCGACTGACCAAGGACGAAGGCCGCGTCGACTGGACGCGATCCGCGGCGGCCATCCACAACCAGGTGCGCGGGCTGCATCCGTGGCCGCACGCCTTCTCGATGGGACCGCGGGGACGCCTCATCCTGCATCGCACGCGGATCAGTCCGCTGCTCGTGCCGCCGGGGATGCCGACGGGCACCGTACTGCGCGCAAGCGCCGCTGATGGCGTCCACGTCGCCACCGGCGACGGCGCCGTCGAACTGCTCGACCTGCAGGCCGAAGGCGGTCGCGTGCTGCCGGCCCGCCAGTTCCTGGCCGGTCATCCGCTGGCGCCGGGCGATCGGCTCGGCGACGCATGATTGCGCCGGCCCGTCGCGCCGCGTTCGAGGCGCTGCTCGCCCATCATCGCGGTACGGATCTGCCGGCGGCGCTGGCGGCCGCGCATCGCGCCGTGAACGATCCGCGCGATCACGATCTGCTCACCGAACTGGTCACCGGCACGGTGCGCATGCAGCGCGCGCTGGACTATCAATTGACGAGCCGCAGCGCACGACCGCTTGCCGCTCTCGATCCGCCCGTGCTCATCGGCCTGCGCCTCGGCGCGTTCCAGTTGCTCCATCTCGATCGCGTCCCGGCATCGGCCGTTGTCAACGACGCCGTCGCGCTGACCAAACGTGCCGGCAAGACGAGCGCCAGTGGGCTGGTGAATGCCGTCCTTCGCGCGCTTGCCCGCGACCGCGACGCGTTGACATGGCCCGATGCGTCAACCGCGGAAGGCCTGGCGATTCGGTACTCGCACCCGACGTGGCTGGTCGAGCGATGGCTGTCGCGTCTGGGGCGCGAGGCTACCGAGCGCTGGCTCGCCTTCGACAACACGCCGCCGCGTTTGACACTGGCCGTCAATCCGCGCGCTGGCACGCGCGAAGCGCTCGTCGAGCGCCTGGCGGCCGAGGGCGTGCGGACCGAACCGACGCCACGCGCACCGCATGGATTGCACGTCGTGTCAGGACCTGCCGTGGCGTCCGCCTCCGTCCGCGAGGGCGTGTGCCTGATGCAGGAGGAAGCATCGCAGCTGATCGCGGAGTTGGGCGAGGTATCGCCCGGCGATCGCGTGCTGGACCTCTGCGCGGCTCCTGGCGGCAAGACCGTCGCACTGGCCGGACGCGTGGGTCCCACGGGCCTCGTCGTCTCGTGTGACGTGCGGCCGCGCCGCGTGCGACTGCTGCGCGAGACGATCGCGCGGACCAAACTCGACCGCGTCGCCGTCGTGCAAGTGCCGGCCTCCGGCTCACTGCCCTTCCGCGAGGCCTCGTTCGACCTCGTGCTGGTGGACGCGCCCTGCTCCGGCCTCGGCACGCTTCGTCGCGATCCCGACATTCGCTGGTCGCGAACGCAAGAGGATCTGCCGCGCCTGGCCGCGACGCAGCAGGATCTGCTGACACGCGCCGCGCCGCTCGTCGCCCAAGACGGCCAACTCGTCTACGCCACCTGCTCCGGCGAACCCGAGGAGAACGACGATGTCGTGCGGGCGTTTCTGGAGGCTCACCCCGGGTGGCATCTCGTGGCGACGCACAAGACGCTGCCGGCCACCGACGGTCTGGAAGCCTTCTGCGGCGCCGTCCTCGCCCGCAACTTGTAGTACCATCACTGGTTACCGATGGCCATCACGGCAAGGGTCTGGACCCTCGGCAAGGTCCTGTTGCTCGTCGGCGCGCTGTCGGCCACCTTCGTGCTGTTTGCCGTCATGGCGGCGCGCGTGGCGGTCCGCGCGCGCGACGTTTCCGTGCCCGACCTCGTCGGCAAGCCCATCACCGAAGCCACCCGCCTTGCCGCGCAGCTCGATCTGCAACTGAACGTCGAAGAACTGCGCCGGCCCGACGCGACCGTGCCGGACGGCCACGTGCTGGGCCAGGAGCCGCCGGCCGGTTCGTTCGCGCGGCAGCAGCGTGCCGTGCGCGTCTGGCTGAGCGCTGGCCCACGCATCGCGCTGGTCCCCTCGCTGGTCGGCGAATCGCAGCGCACCGCCGAGATCCGCCTGGCGCAGGACGGCCTTCAGATCGGCGCCGTCGCCCAGGTCCGCTCCGCGCTTTACCCACCCGACGTCGTCGTCGCGCAGGATCCCGCGGCGGGGACGCAGGCTTCGACCGTGCGCCTGCTCGTCAACCGCGGCGAGGATCGCACCACCTACGTGATGCCGGATCTGATTGGCGTCAACGGCGACCAGGCGGCCGAGGTGCTGCGCACGCAGGGCTTCCGCGTCTCCATCACGGCGCAGAGCGTCGCGACCGGCTTGCCGCCGGGGCTCGTCACCCGTCAGGTGCCCGCCGGTGGTTACCAGGTGCATCCGGGCGACAGCATCGCGCTGGAGGTCAGCCGATGAGCGTGCGCATCGCGCCATCCATCCTGTCCGCCGACTTCGCGCATCTCGCGCGCGACATTGCCGCCGCCGAAGCGGGCGGCGCGGACCTGATTCACGTCGACGTCATGGACGGTCACTTCGTTCCGAACATCACCATCGGCCCGCCGGTTGTCCGCGCCATTAAGCGCATCGCCCAGCGGCCGCTCGACGTGCACCTGATGATTCAGGATCCGGACCGCTACCTCGAAGCGTTCGTCAGCGCTGGCGCGTCGATGCTCTCGGTGCACGTCGAAGTGCTGCCGCACCTGCACCGCACGCTCGGCGCAATCAAGGACCTGGGCGCGAAGGCGGGCGTGGTGCTCAATCCGTCGACGCCGCTTACCGCCATCGAAGAAGTGCTCGGCGACGTCGATCACGTGCTCGTGATGTCGGTCAATCCAGGTTTCGGCGGCCAGCGATTCATTCCGGCCTCGGTGGACAAGATCCGCCGGCTGCGCGCGCTGCTCGATGGCGCGGGCAGCACCGCACCGATCGAAGTGGACGGCGGCATCGACCTCCACACCATTCGCTCGGTGGTGGACGCCGGCGCCGAGATCCTCGTTGCCGGGCAGGCTGTGTATGGCACTCCCGATCCGGCGGCGGCTGTGCAGGCCCTGCGCGCGGCGGCCACCGCATGACGAGCACCGCTCGCGTTGCCTGTCCCGTCGTTCGCGTGCGCTACAGCGAAACCGATCAGATGGGTGTGGCCTACTACGCCAACTATCTCGCGTGGTTCGAGGTTGGCCGCAGCGAATGGCTGCGCGACACCGGCTGGACCTATCGCGAAATGGAAGCCGATGGCCTGGCGCTCCCCGTCATCACCGCGCACTGCGACTACCGCGCCGGCGCGCGCTATGACGATGAACTCGAAGTCCGGACACGGGCGCGGCTGGCGTCACCGATCCGGCTGGCGTTCGACTACGACATCGTGCGGCGCAGCGACGCCGCCACGGTCGCCACGGGCTACACCGTGCACGCGACCATCGATCGCACGGGCCGGCCTGTCCGGCTGCCCGCGCGCGTGAAGGAGTTGCTGGCGTGAAGGCACTGGTCACCGGCGGCGCGGGCTTCATCGGCTCGCACCTCAGCGAACGTCTGCTCGACGATGGCGCCGAAGTCGTGGCGCTGGACTGTTTCACCGATTACTACGATCGTGCGCTCAAGGATGCGAACGTCGCCGGCCTGCGCGGGCGTCCCGGATACCGCCTCGTCGAGGCATCGATCGCCGAGGCCAATCTGCCGTCGCTCCTTGACGGCGTCACGCACGTCTTCCATCTCGCGGCTCAGGCCGGTGTGCGCAAGAGCTGGGGGCGCGACTTTCAGGTCTACACGACGCTCAACGTCGACGCGACGCAGATCCTGCTGGAAGCGTGCGTCGACCGGCCCATCGAGCGCATCGTCTACGCCTCGAGCTCGTCGGTGTACGGCGACGAGGCGCCGCTGCCGATGCGGGAAGACATGCCGCTGCATCCGGTGTCTCCCTATGGCGTGACGAAACTGGCGGCTGAACAGCTCTGCTACCTGTACCACGTGAACTACGGCGTACCGGCGGTCTCGCTGCGCTACTTCACCGTTTACGGACCGCGCCAGCGCCCGGATATGGGCTTCAATCGATTTTTCCGTGCGATTCTGCGCAACGATGCCATCGTCCAGTATGGAGACGGGCGGCAAACGCGCGATTTCACCTTCGTGGCCGATGCGGCCCGGGCAACGCACGACGCGGCCAGCCGTGGCGTGCCGGGGCGCGTCTACAATATTGGCGGCGGCTCGCGCGTCTCGCTGCTCGACGTTTTCGCACTGCTGCGGACGGTCACCGGCCGCGACGTGCGCATCGAAGTGCAGCCGTCGCAGAAGGGCGACATGCGCGACACGTATGCCGACACGTCGCTGGCGCGGGCCGACCTCGGCTTTGCGCCATCGGTGAATCTGGAGGACGGCCTGCGGGCCATGTATCGGTGGATGGAAGCGACACACGCATGACGTACGGGTGGAAAGTTCTCGTTCTTGCCGGCCTGCTCGTGGCCGCCGGCTGTGCGTCGCGCGTCACCACCGTCCCGCCCGGGACGGCCGAGGCCGACAAGTTCCTGTTCGATCGCGGCGAAGCGGCGTTCAAGGACGGCAAGTGGACCAATGCGCGCGAGTTCTACCGCAACATCGTCGACAACTATCCGCAGAGTCCGTTCCGGCCCGACGCCAAGCTGGCGCTCGGCGACACCTATCTGAACCAGCGCGGCGCCGAGAACCTGCTGCTGGCCGCCAACGAGTTCCGCGAGTTCCAGACGTTCTACCCGACGCATCCGCGGGCCGACTACGCGCAGTTGCAGCTGGCACGATCGTTTGCCGGTCAGATGCTGGCGCCCGAGCGCGACCAGACGGCGACGCGCGACGCGCTGAAGGAAGTCGAGGTCTTCCTGCAGCGGTATCCGAACAGCACGCTGATGCCGCAGGCGCGCGCGCTCGAACGCGAAGCGCGCGATCGGCTCAGCCAGTCCGGCTACCGCGTCGGCTACTTCTATTTCCGCGCCCGCTGGTACGTCGGCGCCATCGATCGTTTCCGCGAGGTCCTCACCGAGGATCCTGGCTTCACCAATCGCGACGCGGTGTATTTCCACCTCGCCGAATCGCTGTACTTCACCGACAAGAAGGCCGAGGCGCTGCCCTACTACGAGCGCCTGGTCACCGAGTTCGAGCAGAGCGAATTCCTCCCCGAGACGCAGAAGCGCATCGCGGAGCTCAAGGGCGGCACGGCCGCCGGAAAGTAGGCTGCGTCATGCGTCACCTCGTCATCGCCATCGCCGCTTGCGCGGTCAGTGCCGGCAGCGCGGCGGCGCAGAACCTGGGTCCGCGCACGCTCACGCCGCGCAGCATCGCCTGCGCCGACCTGCCGGTGTCCACGCTGCCGGTGACCGCCGACACGCTGACCATCGCCGGCACCGAGCGCGCCGATGGTCGCGTGACGATGGCGACGGGCGATGCGGCGGTGATTGCGGCCGGCACGGGCAAGGGCCTGGCCGTCGGCCAGCAGTTCCTGGTGCGTCGCCTCGACGGCGGTCGCGAGGCTTTCCGTCGCGGCGTCAGCGGCTTTGCCGGCGTGCGCACCGCGGCCGTCCTCACGGTGTCGGCCGTCGATGAGCGCTTCGCGATTGCCCGCATCGATTTCGCCTGCGACACGGTGTCGGTGGGCGATTACCTCGAGCCCTACACCATGGCGCCGCTGCCGGCCGTCGATGCCGCTGGTGCGCCGAACTTCGACGACCGCGCCGCCGTGCTCTTCGGCACCGACCTGCGCGTCTCGTTTGGTGACGGCGACGTCCTCGCCATCGATCGCGGCACCAGCCACGGCGTCACGCCGGGCGCGCGCTTCGCCATCTATCGCGACTCGCGCAACGGCCTGCCGCTCACCGAGATCGGTGAAGTGGTGGTGACCGACATCGCCGAACAGACTTCCCGTGGCGTGGTGACGCGCGTGTTCGACGTCATCCGCTCGGGCGACGTCGCGGTCAGACGGACACAGGTGCCCTGACGTCACAGGCCTGCAGGGTGCCGCACGGAGGTGCTGCACGAGGGTGCTACACGAAGGTGCTGCACGGAGGTGCCACCGGGGGGCGGAAGGCTACGCGCGCCGTTCGTCACGTACCGGGTAGTCCTGACGACGGGCGCGGGCTTCGGCGATCGGGGTGACCTTCGGCGAGCGCGCCAGCGCGTGGCTGAAGCGGCGGTAGTAGTCCATCGCCGACCACAGCGCGGTGACGAGCACCACCCACATCGCCGCCTGCCCCAACAGCAGCAGCACAGGCATGCGCTCCCAGCCGAGGATGAGCAGCAGGATGGCCACCACCTGCGAGGCCATCTTCAGCTTCCCGAGGTTCGACGCCGGCATCGACAGCCCGCGCGCGTAGGCAATGCTGCGGAGGCCGGTGATGGCGAACTCGCGGCCGATGATCACCGTCACCATCCACGCTGGCGTGAGCCCCAGCTGCACCAGTGAGATGAGCGTCGCCGAGATCAACAGCTTGTCGGCGAGCGGGTCGAGGATCTGCCCCACCCAGGTCACCTGCTGGCGGCGGCGGGCCAGGTAGCCGTCGAGCCAGTCGGTCAGCGAGGCCAGCCCGAAGATGGCCGCGGCCACCACCTCGACGGGCAACCCGACGACGAGGCGACCTTCGAATTTCGTCAGCAACACCGACACGAGCAACGGCACCAGGAAGATGCGCGCGACGGTGAGGCTGTTCGGCAGATTCATGCAGACCCCCGCCATTTTAACCCCACAGTTCGCTCGGGTTGGGGTATTCAACGGCCTCTGAGGGGCTGCTCTTCAGGGGAGTGACCGCGCGGCGCTCGTGTAAGATGGACGTTTGTCATGAAGGCCATCCTGCTTGCCGGGGGCAAGGGGACGCGACTGCGTCCGCTCACCCTCCACACACCGAAGCCCGTCGTCCCGATCTTCGACCGCGTGTTCCTGCACTACCAGATCGATCTGCTGAAGCAGGTTCCGGAGATCGACGAGGTCATTCTCAGCCTCAACTACCAGCCGCGCCGCATCGAAGAAGTGTTTGGCGAGGGCGAGGGCACCGGCGTCAAGCTGCGCTACGTCGTCGAGCCGGCGCCGCTCGGCACCGGTGGCGCCATCCGCTACGCCGCGCAGGGCGTCACCGACACCATCGTCGTGTTCAACGGCGACGTGATGACCTCGGTGGACGTCAACGCCGTGGTGAAGCGGCATCGCGACGCGAAGGCCAGGGCCACCATCGTGCTGACGCCGGTGGAGAATCCTTCCGCTTACGGCCTCGTCGAAACCGACGCCGAGGGCCGCGTGACGCGCTTCCTCGAGAAGCCGTCGGCCAACGAGATCACCTGCGACACCATCAACGCCGGCATCTACGTGCTGGAGCCCGACACCTTCGATCGCATCCCGAAGGATGTCAACTACTCGATCGAACGCGCCTACTTCCCGTCGCTCACCGAACGCGGCGAGACGTTCGTCGCCTACATCGACCGCGGCTACTGGATCGACATCGGCACGCCGGAGAAGTACATCCAGGTGCACCGCGACATGTTCGATGGCCGCTTCACCGCCGGTCCGTTCGTCGGCGCCGATCGCACGCAGCCAATCGTCTCCCCCGAGGCGCGCATCGACGAGGGCGCGACGCTCGAGGCGCCGTGTTTCATCGACGCCGGCGTGCACGTGAAGGCGGGCGCGGTGATCGGTCGATACGCCGTGCTCGGCAAGGGCGTCGTCGTCGAAGATGGCGCCGAGGTTCGCAACACCATCGTGTGGCCGAACACGCGCGTCGGCCAGAACGCCGTGCTCGATGGTCCGATTCTCGGCCGCGGCTGTCACATCGGCCGCAACGTCTCGCTGAACGGTCCGGCCGTCGTCGGCGACAAGTCGGCGCTCACCGATTTCACGCACCTGTAGATTCCGTGGCTCCGCACCCCCTTCCTAAGACCTAGGACCTAAGACCTAAGACCTCCCTATGTCGACAGTCAATCCAGCGGTTTTCAAGGCGTACGACGTTCGCGGCATCTATCCGACGGAGGTCACCGCCGATCTGTTTCACCAGTTGGGCCGGGCGTTTGTCGCCTATCTCGGGCCGGGACGCTACGCGGTGTCGCGCGACATGCGCACCTCGTCGCCGGAACTGGCGGCGGCGTTCATCGAGGGCGCGCGGCTCCAGGGTGGCAACATCGTCGACTACGGCCTGATGGGGACGGACCTGATGTACTACGCCGTCGCCGCCGACGGGCTCGATGGCGGCGCGCAGATCACCGCGTCGCACAATCCGGGTCAGTACAACGGCTGCAAGATGGTGAAGCGCGAGGCGTTTCCGCTGAGCGGCGAGGCCGGCATCAAGGAGATGAAGGAGATGATCCTGGCCGGCAGCATCCCTGCGCCGCCGGCCACCCCGGGCACGATCGAGCAGCGCAACGTGCTCGATCGCTACACCGATCACGTGATGGGCTTCATCGACCAGTCGATCATCAAGCCCTTCAACGTCGTCCTCGACGCCGGCAGCGGCATTGCCGGCCTGGTGGCGCCGCCGCTGTTCGATCGTCTCCCCTGCAAGACGACGCGCCTCTGCTTCGAGGTGGATGGCACGTTCCCGAATCACGAGGCCAATCCGCTCATCGAAGAGAACCGTCTCGACATCACCGCCAAGGTGATTGAGCTGGCCGCCGACGCCGGCATTGCCTGGGACGGTGACGCCGACCGCTGCTTCTTCCTCGACGGCACCGGCGAGTTCATCGCCGGCGACTTCATCACGGCGCTGCTCGCCGAGTCGTTCCTGATGAAGCATCCGGGCTCGACGGTCATCTACGACGTCCGCGCCAGCTACGCCGTCAAGGACATCGTCGCGCAGTACGGCGGACGCGCGCTGATGAACCGCGTCGGCCACGCCTTCATCAAGGCGCGCATGCGCGAAGAGGACGCCATCTTCGGCGGTGAAGTCACCGGGCACTATTACTTCCGCGACAACTTCTACGCCGACAACGGCTTCATCCCGGCGCTGCTGATCCTCGAGATGATGTCGAAGAAGGGGCAGTCGCTGCGCGATCTGCTGAAGCCGCTGCGCGAGCGCTACTTCATCTCGGGCGAGATCAACACCAAGGTGCCATCGATGGACGTCGTGCCGGCAAAGATCGCGGCGCTGAAGAAGGCCTACGGCCATGGTCACGTCTACGAACTCGACGGCATCTCGGCCGAGTTCGACGACTGGCACTTCAACGTGCGCGCGTCGAACACCGAGCCGCTGCTCCGCCTCAATCTCGAGGGCCTGACGCCGGAGATCATGGAGAAGCGCCGCGACGAAGTGCTCGACATCATTCGCGGCTAGTCGCGCTGCGGAAGGCTGTGGGGTCTTGGACGGTTCCAGCCCTCCAGACCCCCAGCCCTCCAGTCCCCCAGCCCTCCAGACCTCCCGTCCGCCAGACCATCTGTTAGACTTGCAGTTGTCACTGGGCGGGAGTAACTCAGTGGTAGAGTCACAGCTTCCCAAGCTGTTGGTCGCGGGTTCGATCCCCGTCTCCCGCTCCATCCTTCGCTCGGCGCATGCGCGCCGAGCTTCGGCTAGGCCATCCTCGCGTGTGATTGATAGCGAAGATGGCCACGCCGGGACCGTCAGCCCTCCCCGCTCACACTTCGACGAGCAGCGGTTCAACCCAGGCTTCGCTCGTGACTCACGCGAAGGCTGTCGCGCCATAGCTCGCGCAAGCGAGCGACGGCGGCAACCGCAGCCGTATCGCGTATGATGGCCCCACCTTCGGGAGGGGTCGCGCGTGCATCGTCGCCAACTGCTTCGAAACGGGAGCCTCGCCTTGCTCGGTTTGACGGCGGGCGCGTGCGCGCCGCGCTCGGCTGCTGTCGTCACGCGGCCGGCCCGGCGCCCGATGGTGGTGCTGCCGCGCGTCCACGCCTCGTGGGACCGCGTCATCCGCACGACCATCGGCCTCCGCCCGCATCGGCCTGGCGGCTTCGTCCTGAAGGCCGACAAGCTCGATGGCAAGACGCTGATCCACAACTACGGGCACGGCGGCGCCGGCATGTCGCTGTCGTGGGGCACGGCCAGCATGGCCGCCGACCTGGCGCTCGAACAGCCGGTTCGGCAGGCGGCCGTGATCGGCGGCGGCGTTGTCGGCCTGACGACGACGCGCGAATTGATCCGGCGCGGGTTCGAGGTGACGCTGTATGCGGCGACGCTGCCGCCCGACGTCACCTCCAACTGGTCGCTCGCCGGCTTCACGCCCACATCCGGGCTGTCCACGGCTGCCGCGCGCACGCCGGAATGGACGGCGCAGTTCCAGACGGCGGTGGACATCGCCTACCGGCGCCTGCAGCTGCTCGTCGGGCCACACTACGGCATCTCGTGGATCACCAACTACGCACCCACCGATGATGAACGGATGGCCGGCGGCAGCAATTCACTGCTGCCGGAGCACATCCGCGGCGCGCAGGTACTGCTGGGACCGGGTGAGCATCCCTTCCCCACCACCTACGCGATCGAACGTCCGGAGATGCGCATCGAGCCGTCGATCTACCTCGAGGCGCTGCTTCGTGACGCGCGGATCTTCGGCGCCACCATCGTCGTGCGCAAATTCGAATCGGCGCGCGAGTTGGCCGCGCTGCCGCAGGGCGTCATCGTCAACTGCACGGGCCTCGGCGCCAAGGCGCTGTTTGGCGATCCCGACCTGATTCCGCTGAAGGGACAACTCACCGTGCTGCTGCCGCAGCCCGAGGTGCAGTACTCGACCAGCGGCGGCGCGCGTGTGCAGACGGCGGAGCCCGGCCTCGGCATTCACATGATGCCGCGTGCCGACGGCATCATCCTCGGCGGGACTTCCGAACGCGACATCTGGACGTTCGACGTCAACGAAAAGGAACGCCAGCGCATCGTCAATGGCCACATCGAGCTCTTCAACTCGATGAAAGGCGGCGGGCGAACGACGTAGACGAGAGCGGGAGGCGGGAACTGCAACCGCGATCGGGAGGCGGGAGACGGAGAACACGGGCGGCGGCGGGCGAAGCCGCGCCGCAGCGCGAAGGCGGGAGGCGGGAGGCGGGAGGCGGCAGAAGCCTCCACCGTTTCTCAGCGGAACGCGAGGCCGAAGCCGAAGTCGAAGAGCGTCGTGCGTGGCGCGGCGAGGGTGGTGGGCGTCTCGGCCACCGAACCCAGCTTGTGCCAGCGCAGATCCAGCGTGACACCAACGTGCTCGGTGATGAACCAGCGCGCGCCGCCGCCGAAGTTGATCGCGCCCACCCATCCCGTATCCACCGGCACAATCGGCGTCGTGGCCGTCGTTCCCGTCACAACCGCTTCGCTCGTCACCTTGGCGCGGCCGTAGCCGGCGCTGATGTAGCTCCAGCCCAGGCGATGACCGAAGTTGATCGACAGCTGCGGCGCCAGCGTGCGAACCCGTGTGGTCACCTCAGGCGCGTCCCCGGCCTTCGGCACGGCCGTGCCCCGTCCCATGCCGAACGCCGCGCCGACGCCGAAGCGGAACGCGCCTCTGCCGCCGAAATACACATGCGCGCCGCCCTGGAGTCCGAGGCCGCGGTTCGGCACCTCGCTATCGGCCGGCAGCGTCGGTGTCCAGCCCTCGGACTTGGGAAGCCCGGCCAGCGTCGCTCGCACGTCGAAGACGGCCGGCCCGATGGGATCCTGCACCTGCGCCCACGCCGTGCCGGACATCCCGATCAGCGCCGCGCACAACAGCCATATCCGCATCCGCATCAGTAACCGCTGGCCTTTCCGGCGGCCATCGTCTCGCCCATCGATTCCTTGACGATGCGCACGCCGGCGCTGGCGCCGATGCGGGTGGCGCCAGCGGCCACCATCGCCTTCACCTGTTGCAGGTCGCGCACGCCGCCCGACGCTTTCACGCCCATGTCCGCACCGACCACCCGGCGCATCAGCGCCACATCAGCCGCGGTGGCGCCGCCAGGCCCAAAGCCGGTGGATGTCTTCACGAAGTCGGCGCCGGCCGCCTTCGCCAGCGTGCAGGCCGTCACTTTCTCCTCGTCCGTGAGAAGGGCCGTCTCGAGAATCACCTTGCTGGTCACACCGCGTTCCGCGCACGCGCCGACCACGGCGCGGATGTCGTCGGTGACCGTCCGCACGTCGCCGGACTTCAGCGCGCCGACGTTGAGCACCATGTCGATCTCGGTCGCACCGTCGAAGATGGCGCGGCGGGCCTCGTACTGCTTCACATCCGGCGTCGTGGCGCCGAGCGGAAAGCCGACCACCGAGCAGACGCCCACGCCCGTCCCGCGCAGCCGGCCGGCGGCATGCGCCACCCATGTCGGGTTCACGCACACCGTCGCGAACTTCCACTCCGCCGCCTCGCGGCAGAGCGTATCGATGTCCGTCGCGGTCGCGTCCGGCTTCAGCAAGGTGTGATCGATGGCCGAGGCGACGTTGTTGTCGCCGCCATCACGAGCGTGCAGGCCCAGCCGCGTGGCGCCGGCATCCAGCAGGCCACGCACACGGTCCGGGCAGCACTCGTAGGTGAACCCATGACACCCGCAGCGTGCCGGGGCCACCGCGCCGGCAGCCACCAGTTCTTCGAGAATCAGTTCGACGACCCGCCTGTAATCCGTCACGTCTTCGTCCCTCGCCTACTGCGTCCGTTCCAGCTGGCTGATCTTGGCCAACCGCCGCAGGTAGCGCGGCTCCGTCGTCGGTGTCGCCAGGAACGTGTTCATGATCTCCAGCGCCTCTTCGGGCTGCTGCAGCGTGGCGCCCAGCGCCAGCACGTTGGCGCCGTTGTGCTCACGCGCATAGCGCGCCAGCGTGCGCGAACTGCACATGGCGGCGCGGATGCCGTGCAGCTTGTTGGCGGCGATGGCCGAGCCCAGGCCGGCGCCATCGATCACGATGCCGGCGTCGGCTTCGTTGCGAGCCACATGACGCGCCACGCGGGCGGCGATATCCGGATAGTCCACCGCGTCGGGGCCGTCGGTACCGACGTCGATCACCTGCAGCCCGCGCTGGCGCAGCACATCGCGAATGCGTGCCTTGAGCGCCACCGAGGTGTGATCCGCGCCGACGGCCACGCGCCGCACGGGGAACGCCGGCGCCAGCGCCTCGCTCACCGCGTCGGCGGCGCCGACGACGGTGATGCGCCGTTCCTTCAGCGTGTCGTGCGCCAGCGGCGTCACATGGCCACCGGCCGTCAGCGTCACCGTGCTGCCCGGTTCCAGCCCGCGGGCATCGGCCTCGGTGATGATGCTGAAGGACTTCATGCTACGCTCCTCGTGCGATGTCTTCGCCTGCCGTTCTCATCGATCAACCCACCCTGGCTCGCCGAATCGCCGAACTGGCGACGGAAATCCGCGCGGCGATCCCTGCTGATGATATCCACTTCGTCTGCGTCCTGAAGGGCGCCGTGCTCTTCACCGCCGATCTCGTCCGCGCCCTCGACACGCGCGTCACCATCGACTTTATCGCGGTCTCGAGCTATGGCAGCGGCACGGCCTCGTCCGGCGAAGTGCGGCTGGTGAAAGACCTCGACGCCGGCGTCGAAGGCCGTCACGTCGTCATCATCGAGGACATCGTCGACACCGGGCTCACGCTGCACTATCTGCAGGACATCCTCCGCCGCCGCGGGCCGGCCTCGCTGCGCACGGCGTGCCTGCTGAGCAAGCCGTCGCGCCGGAAGATCGACGTCACGGTCGATTTCATCGGCTTCACCATCGACGATCACTTCGTCGTCGGCTACGGCCTCGATCTCGACGAGAAGTATCGCAATCTGCCGTACGTCGGCACGCTGGAATCCTGACGCCACGGGTCACGGCACGGCCTTCCGGACCTCGTCCGCGGCCGCGCGCGCGTCGCTGATCACCTGCGCTTCGTTCAGCGTCCGCACGACGCCGTCGCGCATCAATACCGCCCCATTCACCACCGTCGTCACGACGTCGTCGCCGTGCGTGGCGTAGACAAGGTGCGAGATCGGGTCGTACATCGGCACCTGGCGCGGCCGATCGGTGCGGACCATGATGAGGTCCGCCAGCTTGCCGGGCTCGAGTGATCCGAGGCGGTCGGCCATCCCCATCGCGCGCGCGCCACCGATCGTCGCCATCCGCAGCGCCTCGCGCGACGACACCACACGCGGATCGCCGGTCGCCAGCTTGTGCAGGAACGCCGCCTGCCGCATCGCCTCGAACATGTCGAGATCGTTATTGCTGGCGGCGCCATCGGTGCCGAGGCCGAGGTGCGTGCCGGCCTTCAGGTAGGCCGGCACCGGCGCGGTGCCGCTGGCGAGCTTCATGTTGCTCTCCGGGTTGTGCGACACGCCGACACCGCGAGCGGTGAGCATCGAGACTTCTTCCGGACTCACCCACACGCCGTGCGCGGCCAGCGTCGTCGGCGCCCAGAAGCCGATGCTGTCGAGGAAGGTCGCCGGCCGCTGCTTGTATCGCTCCTGCGCAATCCGCACTTCGTCCTGCGTCTCGGCCAGATGGATCAGCAACGGCACGCTGTGCGTGATGGCAAGGTCGCGGGCCGCGAGCAGCGTCGCGCGATCCAGCGTGTACATCGCGTGCGGCGCCACTGCTGGCGTGATCAGTGCGTCGCCCTTGAACTTGCGGATGAACGCCTCGGTCCGCGCCAGGCCTTCCGCGGGTGTCTTCGCGTCGGCGACGGGGAACTCGATGATCGTCTGCCCGAGCACGCCGCGCAGACCTGCCTCCTTGACGACGGCGGCGATCTCTTCTTCGAAGTAATACATGTCGGCGAAGAGCGTGGTGCCCGAGCGGATCATCTCCAGCGCCGCCAGGCGCGCGCCGGTGCGGACGAACGCCGGCGATACCGTCTTCGCCTCGGCCGGGAAGATGTACTTCTGCAGCCAGTCCATCAACGCCAGGTCGTCCGCCAGGCCGCGGTACATCACCATCGGCGCATGCGTATGCGTGTTGATCAGCCCCGGCAGGACGATGTGGCCGGTGCCGTCGATGCGGTCGCGCCCGGTGTAGGTGGCGGCAATGGTGTCGGGCGTGCCGACGGCAACAATGCGCTCACCGTCGATCGCGACGCTGCCCGGCGACAGCACGCGACCGTCCGCGTCCATCGTCACCACCGTCGCGTTCTCGATGACGATCGACACGTCGGTGCGGCTGCTGCCGGCCGCGGTGTTCGCTGGTGGAGGCGACGGCCGCGAGCAGCCGGCGATGAGGGCCGCCAGCACCGCGAACAGCGGGAACGGCAGCGCGAAGCCGCGACGTGTCATGCGCTGGAATTGTATCGTGCCCCGAGGCGCGTCCTGCCGCTGTGAACACCTGCCGGCGCCCGCGGTGGTTGCGCTATGCTGACGCCGTGCTGCACCTCGTCTCCCATCCCATTGCGCACGATTGCCTGGCGCAGTTGCGCGACTCCACCACACCGCCGGAATACTTTCGTGTCCTCGCCGAACGCATCAGCGTCGTCCTGGCCACCGAGGCGTTGACAACCCTGCCGCAGCGGGACGTCGACCTCGTCACACCCATGGGACCGGCCACAGGCAAGCGCATTGGCGCCGACGTCGTGGTGGTACCCGTGCTGCGCGCCGGGCTGTCGATGCTGCCAGGCGTGCTGCACCTGATTCCGGTGGCGCGGGTCGGCTTCATCGGCCTCAAGCGCGACGAGCAGACGGCCGTGGCCGAGCAGTACTTCGAGCGCCTGCCGGAGAACATCGCCGGGAGTCAGGTGCTGCTGATCGATCCGATGCTGGCCACCGGCGGCAGCGCGGTGGCGGCGTTGAACCTGCTGGCCAACGCCGGCGCGACGAACGTTTCCCTGATCTGCATTGTCGCCGCGCCCGACGGCGTCGCGGCGGTGGAACGCGCGCATCCGAACGTTCGCATCGTCACGCCGGTCGTGGACCGCGAACTGGACGCGCGCAAGTTCATCGTGCCGGGACTCGGTGACTTCGGCGATCGACTGTACGGAACGACGTGACCCGCGGCGTGAGGGGTACGCGCGCGGGAGCCGACAGCCGAGTTCGTGGTAAGATTCCGATTCTTCCGTTCGCGCGCTTGGCTCAGCGGTAGAGCATCGCCTTCACACGGCGGGGGTCCCAGGTTCGAATCCTGGAGCGCGCACCACCCATCACACTCACGTTCTCACCGGCACCCAGATGCCCAGCAGGAAGGGCGCGGTGGCGACGCACGCGCCCAGCGCCGCGGCCAGGACGGTGACGCGCACATCGGCTGAGGCCAGGCGGTCGAAGCCCTCGCCGACCAGGAACGCCAGCGTCATGAACGACACGGCGAACAGATCGAGGTCGCCGGTCGGTCCAAGCTTCGGCACCATGAAGAGCACGTAGAACACCTGCCAGGCCACCAGCGCCACGCCAAGCCACGCTTGCGCGTCGAGGCGCGCGCTCTGCCAGTCCGCACGCCGCACGTGCAGCAGCGCCGCTAGTCCCAACGGCAGCCACAACCAGCCGCCGCACCAGAAGATCAGATACAGCACGTCACCGAGGTGTGCCGACGACACCGCGGCCGAAGGGGCGAAGAAGATCGACGTCGCGCTCATCGTCTCGCCCGCGTAGCGCCGGAACATCGTGTTCGTGTCGCCGGCGTTCATCGACGTGCCGAGCGCATCGAGATACGCGAGCGGACCGCCGGGAAACGCCAGCCCGACTGCCACCACGAACGCTGCCGCCGACGCGCCGACGAGCATCGGCGTCCGCCGCGGCGTGGCCAGGCACGCGGCCGCCAGCATCAGCAGCGCCACAGGCGCGGAGGCAATGTAGAGCGCCGGCAGCAGACCAGTGACGAGCGCTACCGCGGCGATCGATCGTTCTTCCAGCGGCTTCTCGAACGTCCACGCAAGCGCCGCCAAATGCGCGCCCATGATCAGCGGGTAGTACTCGACATAACCGCTGCTCAACAGCACCCAGATCGGCATCAGCATGCCGAACGCGACCGACAATCGACCGCGAAACCGTTGCAGCATCGCGACGCTGCCGATCCCCATTGTCGTCAGACACATTAGCGAGACGAACGCACGCGTCGGCGCATGTGCTGCACCGAGCACGCCCATCAAGCCAAGCGGACGCCAGACCAGATCGAACAGCGGGATCACGGCGGCCATGCCGAGCAGCCAGCGGGGAAAGTGGAAGCCGGTCTCGACGTATTCGACGAGCGCGGCGCCGTCGCCATACGGATACGCCGGCAGCCGCCCGCCGGTCCAGACAACGACGGCACCGAGGAACAACAGCGCGAACGCGGTCTGCAGGACGCGCGCGAAGGGCCAGCGCGCGAGCGCGAGCGGCAGGACAAGTCCCCCGCTTACGGCTGCCAACGCGACCCCGGTTCCCTGGTCGGCTCCACCAACACCGCGGGCCAGCGCCAGTGTCGCGCCCGCGGCCATCAGGTAGGCCGCGACGAGCGTGCCCGCGCGCACGCCCGCTGCTGTCACGGCACGACCACGGTGACGATCGCTGAGGGCGGACCGTTGCCGGCGGCGTTGATCGCGCGGACGCGGACGTAGTACGTCCCTGGCGCAACGTTCGCAACCGCCACACCCTGCGTGGTCGTCTGTAGCACGGCGGTCAGACTCCCGGGCGAGGCTCCGGCTTCGACGACGTACGCCGTGGGGAGTCCTCCCGACGCTGGCGCGCTCCACTGAAGCGTGACGGTGGAGTTTTCCAACGACGCCGTCAGCCCTTCGGGCGCACCTGGCGGTACAGCCTGCGCGCCCACCACGAGCCGGCGATCAGCCGTCGGTTCACTCTGCCCCCATGCGTTGTTGGCGCGCACGCGGAGCCAGTATGTGCCGGCAGGCGCCACGGTGGAGAAACCGGTGGCGGCGCCGGCGTTCATCACCAGCAAATCCGCGGCGCCTTCAACGCTGCCGACTTCCAGTTGATAGCTGGTGGCACCGGGCACAGGGCTCCACGACAGACCGACCAGCGTCCCGTTGGCCAACGCCGTGAAGGACGCGGGCGTCACCGGCCGTGCCGCTCCAGGCCCGCTGCACGTTACGCGCGCATCCGCCCAGTCCACCGCATCGTCGGCCTGTCCATCGCCGCCGTCGGTGACGACGAGGCGCAGTTCGTTGGCGCCGGTGATATCGAGCGTGCCGGAGATGGGCGGCGACAAACCGTCGATGATGCCGCTGCGCACGCGCGGCATGCCGTCCACCCACACTTCCACCGTGACGCGGCCGCCGCCGAAGCGCGAGTCGTCCAGGCCCACGGTGGTCGAGAACGTCGTGCACGCGCCGTTCAGATGAATGCGCAAATCGGCCGGCGCGGCCATCCCGAGCCCCTTGGCGTAGGTGATGCCGTTCAGCGAAATGATGCCGCCGTCGCCGGGGGCATCTTCGCCGATGCTGCGATCACGCTCGATCGGACCGAAGCCGTTGGTGGCCGACGTCCATTCGAGATCGCTCAGATACGACACGCCGGTCGGCGGGCTGAACACGGCCGTGTACGTCGCCGGCGCGGCTCCCACGGTCAGCGTGTGCTGGCGCGGCGCGCCGTGTGACCAGCGGACGAATTCGAGTGTGTGCTGCGGCGTTGGCGCCGCCAGCGAGATCTGACCGCCGATCACGGCGCGGAACGACACCGGCGTCAGCCGGCGCACGTCGCCATAGACGACCTGCAATCCGGGAGGCGTGCTCTGGAGGGTGATCTCCACCATGTCGGGATGCACCTCGACGAAAGTGGACGCCGACACGCCATCGGAGTCGGTCGCGGTCAACGTGAACACGAGGAAGCTGTCGTCGCCGTGATCGGGCGCGCGCAGCGAGCCGGACGGCCCCGTCGCATTGACGAACGGATGCGTGTGGCACACGCCGCCCGGGCAATGACGAATGGTGACCGACCAGCGCAAGCCGGCGGCACCGATGACGCCATCCTCCGCGTCGGTGGCGCGCCCGTTGAACGTCACCAGATCGTCGACGCGAAACAACCGGCCCGGCGCAGGCGTCACAATCACGGGCACCGGCGCCGCGTTGGTCGACGGATCGCTCGTCGTGAACGTCCACGACGCGGTCTGCGCGAGCGCGTTGCCGGCAAGGTCCTTTACGCCGGACGCACCGCTGGCGATCGACATCCGGTACGTCGTCGCCGGCTGGAGATTGGCAGTTGGCGTCAGGCGCACGTCGCGCGATGCGGCGTCGTAGACCACCGTCGACGGCACCAGCTGCTGCGTATCGTTGCGCCGCAACTGCACCGTTGTCGTCGTGACCGTCGATGAGGCGAGCGCTTCCGAAAAGCCAGCGACGATCGTCGGCCGCACATCGACGTGCGTCGCGCCATCGACCGGCGTCACCGCCGTTACCACCGGCGGTTGGCTGTCGCCGCCCGGGGTGGTGCACACCACGCGCGCGCCGGCCCAGTCGGCATGATCGCCCACGGAGCCATCGCCGGCGTCGGTGACAACGAGGCGAAGTTCCTGGCGCCCGGTGATGTCGAGTTCGCCGGTGAACGGCGGCGTGGTGCCGTGGAACACGCCGCTCGAGGCGACGCGCGTGCCGTCGAGCCACACCTCGAACACCACGCTGCCGGCGCCCTTGGTCTCGTCGTCAATCCCGATGGTGGCGGCAAAGGTCGAACAGCGTCCGTCGAGCGCGAAGCGGATGTCGGACGGCGCCCGCACACCGAGTCCCTTGGTGAACGGTGTCTCGCTCAGCGTGATCGGGCCGCCATCGTATGGCGAGCCGGTACCATGGCTGCGATCGACCTTCACCGCGCCCGCGCCGTTGGTCGCAAACGTCCACGCCATCGGCGAATCGCCGAGGAAGTACGTCACCTGCGGCCCGGTGTCCGCCACGTAGCGAATCCGTCGCAACTCGCCGGTGTTGATGGCGAGGTACCAGATCATCCCGTCCCGCACCTGGATGTCGACGGGGCCATTGGCGTTGACCGCAAAGCCGCGGATGGGGCCGGCGACGGTGTCGTCGGCGTTCAGCGTGGTCACCTGCAGCGTGTTGCGCGCGTAGTCGCCGAAGACATACGCGCCTTGATACGCCGGCGGAAACCCCGTCCCGGTGTAGAACGTGCCGCCGGTGATCGACGCCGTGTCGCCGGGGTGCGCGTAACCCGTGAGGGCATTGGTGACCGCCCCGGGCCCTTGTGCGTACAAGGCCTGACACGTCTCCAGCGGCTGGAAGCCGGCGTTCGGCGCCGGTCCCTCGTAGCAGGGCCAGCCGAAGTTCTGCCCCGGGCGCACGGCGTTGATCTCTTCCCACACGCTGGCGCCGACATCGCCGACGAACGGACGGCCGGTGGCCGGCCGGAACGTGAAGCGGAACGGGTTACGGAATCCGTACGCCCAGATCTTCGAGCGGAGATCGCCGGCGTTGCCGGTCCAGAACGGGTTGCCGGGCCATCCCTCACCGGTGCGCGTGAGGCGCAGGAGCTTGCCGGCCAGCGAGTCGAGGCTCTGCGAGCGGAGCGCGCGCGTGTCGACGGCGGCAAACGTCGACGCGTCACCGATCGCCACCCACAGCGCGCCGGCCTCGTCGAAGCGCAGCGCGCCGCCGTTGTGTGAGGGACCATCGGCGGGAATGCAATCGGCGCCGACCGGCAGGTCGCCGCACGGCGCCGTGCCTTCTCCGCCGAGAATCACGGTGAGCGAGGCGGGGTTGGCAGTGTCGGAACCGGCAGTCACCCGCACCAGGCGCGACGTCTTCGGACCGGCGTAGAGGAACGGGTCGTCCTCATGCACATAGAAGAGGTAGACGAAGCGATTGGTGTCGAAGGCGGGATCTACCGCGATGCCGAGCAGGCCGCGATCCCAGTAGTCGTTCACACGATCGCGAATATCGAGGAACGCTTCGGGCTGAACGACACCGTTGGCGATGATACGGACGACCCCGCCCTTCTCGGCGACGAGGATGCGGCCGTCAGGAAGCGGCGCAAACGCGACCGGCACGTCGAGACCGGACGTGGCTACCTCGTCAATAAAACCCGGCAGGCGATCCTGCGCCGCGGCGGGTATCGCGAGCCCGGCGATCAGCAGCAGGAGAAACAGCGCACGGCGAACGGAGATGAAGGAGATTGTTTGGATCGGGCGTTCCATCACGGCAACATCGAAGGGGGACGCGCCTCAATGTTGTGCCGGATGGTGCCGGTGGCACCAGCTCATTCTTACGAGCCGGAGGCGGCGGGCGCTTCTTCGTACTTCTCGATCAGGCGATACAACGCGCGGCGGCTGACGCCGAGCTTGCGCGCGGCGAGCGACTTGTTGCCGCC
>JADZCY010000307.1 GCA_020851325.1 Acidobacteriota bacterium
GTCAGGGCGAGGTGATCGTCGAGTCCGATCTCGTCGAGCTGCGCGGTGTCCAGGCGATAGAGATCGACGTGCACGAGCGGCAGCCGGCCGCCGCGATATTCGTGGACCAGCGTGAACGTCGGGCTGGTCACTTCGCCGGGATCGATGCCAAGGCCTTGGGCGAGGCCGCGCACGAACGCCGTCTTCCCTGCCCCGAGATCGCCTGACAACAGCAGCACCGTGCCCGGTTCGAGCGTGGCCGCGAGTTCTGCGGCAAGCCGCCGCGTGTCGTCCTCGGAGTGCGAGGACCGATCGACGGTCATGGCGCGCCGGGCCGATCGACCACACGCCGCCGCCCCGTGAGTTCGAGCAGCGCGGCGCCGATGTGCTCGGCCAGGTCGCCGGCCACCATCGACACCTCACCGACCGCGGCATCCGCGAGTTCGCCGGCGGCGCCGTGCAGGTAGACGGCCACGCGGCACGCGGCTTCGGCGTCGAGCCCCTGCGCCAGCCACGCGGCCAGCATGCCCGCGAGCACGTCTCCGGTGCCGCCAGTGGCCATGCCGGGCGAACCGGTGGGGTTGACGTGGACGCGCCCCTCGGGCGTCGCCACGACCGTCCGGTAGCCTTTCAGCACCACATACAGCTTGTGTCGTGTCGCGATGTCGGTGGCAATGCCGACGCGATTGGCCTGCACGTCCTCGACGCCGCAGCCGGCCAGCCGCGCCATCTCGCCCGGGTGCGGCGTGATGATCACGGCGCGCCCCTCGCGGCCGACGAGCGACGCCGGATCGTCGGCGAACGCGTTCAACGCATCGGCGTCGAGCACGAGCGGCGCCGCGCTCTTCTCGACGATCTCGCGGACGAACGTGCTGACGCCTTCGCCCTGACCAAGTCCCGGGCCCATCACCAGCACGTCGGCGCGCGTCGCCAGCACCGCTTCCGCGGCGGCATAGGTGACCGTGCCGGCCGGTGTTTCTTCGAGCGGCTCGGTCATGTATTCCATGCCCAGCGCGGCCACGGTGGGCAGCACCGAACGCGGACACGCCACCGTCACCAGTCCCGCGCCAGAGCGCAGCGCGCCGCGCGCCGCGAGCGCCGCGGCGCCGGCCTTGCCCGTCGATCCGGCGACGATCAGCAGGCGGCCATAGTCGCCCTTGTGCGAATCCGCGGGACGCGGCGGCAGCAGCGGCCGCAGGCTGTCGCGCGTGATCAGATCGAGCCGCGGCCCGTCGAGGTGCTCGAGGACGCCGAGCGGGATGCCGATGTCGGCAATCACCACCTCGCCGGACTTCCGCTCCGCCGGCGGCAGGATGAGCGGAATCTTCGGCGCGCCGACGGTGACCGTGACCGTCGCTTCGACGCACGGACCAATCACGTCGGAGGTGTCGGCCGACAGGCCCGACGGCATGTCGATGGACACCACCGGCAGGCCGCTGCCGTTGATGTCGGCCACCACCGTTTCGTAGAGACCGGTGAGCGGCGCCGAGAGCCCGGTGCCGAACAACGCATCGACGATGAGATCGTGCTGGCTGACTTCGGAGAAGTGCAGCTCCCACGTACCCTCGTCAGCCACCTCGATCACGGTGACGCCCAGCCGGCCGAGGATGTCGAGATTGATGCGCGCGTCGCCCTTCACCTCGGCGACACGCCCCACCAGGAACACCGTCGCATCGACGGCGCGCTGGTGCAGCGTGCGCGCGACGACGAAGCCGTCGCCGCCGTTGTTGCCCTTGCCGGCGACGATGGCGACGCTGCGCTCGGCGAGATCCTCCTGCAGCGCCTCGAGCGCCGCCACCACCTGGCGCCCGGCATTCTCCATCAGCACGATCGACGGCACGCCGACGTCGTGGATGGTGGCCCGATCGGCCTCGCGCATCTGCCGGGCGTTGAGGATCCGCACTACACGTAGCTCTCCGTCGGCGGACAGACGCACATCAGATGGCGATCGCCGTAGGGATTGTCGATGCGGCCGACCGCCGGCCACACCTTGTTGCGGCGCACCCACGGCAGCGGATAGGCTGCCTTCTCGCGCGAGTAGGGATGCGTCCACGCTTCGGCGGTGACCACCGCGGCGGTATGCGGCGCGTTCTTCAGGACGTTGTCCTTCGCGTCGATCGCGCCGGTGATCACTTCCTCGATTTCGGCGCGGATGGCGATCAGCGCGTCGCAGAAGCGATCGAGTTCGGCCTTCGACTCGCTTTCCGTCGGCTCGATCATCAGCGTGCCGGCGACCGGGAACGACACCGTCGGCGCGTGGAAGCCGTAGTCCATCAACCGCTTGGCGACGTCGGTTTCGTCGACGCCCTTCGCCTTGAACGCGCGCAGGTCGAAGATCATTTCGTGCGCGACACGGCCGTTCTCGCGCGTGTAGAGCACCGGGTAGTGCTGCTCGAGCCGCGCCTTGATGTAGTTGGCGTTGAGGATGGCGTGACGCGTGGCGTCGGTCATCCCCTCGGCGCCCAGCATGCGGACGTAGCCGTAGGAGATGAGGAGGATGCTGGCGCTGCCCCACGGCGCCGCGGACACGGCCGGAATCGGTTGATCACCACCGACCTTCACCAGGGGATGGCCGGGCAAGTGCGGCACCAGATGCGCGGCAACGCCGATCGGCCCCATGCCGGGACCGCCGCCGCCGTGCGGAATGGCGAACGTCTTGTGCAGGTTCAGGTGACACACGTCGGCGCCGATCGTGGCCGGACTCGTCAGCCCGACCTGCGCGTTCATGTTGGCGCCGTCCATGTAGACCTGGCCGCCGTGCTCGTGCACGACCGCGCAGATCTCCTTGATCGCGTCCTCGAACACGCCGTGCGTCGACGGATAGGTGATCATCAGACCGGCCAGCGCACCCGCATGCGCCGCCGCCTTCGCCTTCAGATCATCCACATCGACGTTGCCGTTCGGCGCGGTGTTGACGACGACAACGCGGAAGCCGTCCATGATGGCGCTGGCGTGATTGGTGCCGTGCGCCGAGGCCGGGATCAACACGACGTCGCGGTGATGATCGCCGCGCGACTGGTGATAGGCGTGAATGACGGCCAGGCCGGCGAACTCGCCCTGCGCGCCCGAGTTGGGCTGCAAGGACACAGCGGCAAAGCCGGTGATCTCGCAGAGCGCGGCTTCGAGTTCCTCGCACACCTGTCGATAGCCGGCGGTCTGCTCCGCCGGCGCGAACGGGTGCATGCGCGAGAACGCCGGCCACGACACCGGATACATCTCCGACGCCGCGTTCAGCTTCATCGTGCACGAGCCGAGCGCGATCATCGACGTGTCGAGACCGATGTCCTTGCGCTCGAGACCGCGGATGTACCGCATCATCTCGGTTTCGGAGCGGTGCGTGTTGAACACCGGATGCGCCAGATACGCACTCGTCCGCCGGAACGCCGGCGGCAGATCGTCGAGCGCCTCCGCGGGTTCGTCGAGGGCCACCGCGCCGCGTTTCCCCGACGCTTCGGCAAACGCCGCAACGATGGCGATCAGGTCCTCGCGCGTCACCGTTTCATCGAGCGCGACGCCAAGCGCCGTGTCGGTGATGCGGCGGAAGTTGATACCGGCCGCTCCGGCCGCGGCGTGCACCGCGGCGATCTGCGCCGCCGAGCTTTCGATCCGCAGCGTATCGAAGAAGTGCGTGTGCGCCAGCGTGTAGCCGAGCGAGGTGACCGCCCGCGCCAGCATGCGCGTCGCCACGTGCACGCGCGAGGCGATGGCACGCAGCCCGTCGGGACCGTGATGCACGGCATACATCGCCGTCATGTTGGCCAGCAGCGCCTGCGCCGTGCAGATGTTCGACGTCGCCTTCTCGCGGCGGATGTGCTGCTCGCGCGTCTGCAGCGCCATGCGGAACGCGGTGTGTCCCTGCGCGTCCACCGACACGCCGATGATGCGGCCCGGCATGTGACGCACGTAGTCCTGACGCGTCGCGAAGAACGCCGCATGCGGACCACCGAAACCCAGCGGCACGCCCAGGCGCTGCGCGTTGCCGAACACGATGTCGGCGCCCATCTCGCCGGGCGGCGTCACGACGGTGAGCGCGAGCAGGTCCGTCGCCACGGCGACGAGCACGCCGGCCGCGTGCGCGCGCTCGATGAACGGCCGCAGATCGTCGAGGCGGCCGCTCTCGTCCGGATACTGCAGCAGCGCGCCGAACACCGGACCGTCGAAGGTCATCGCGTCGGCGGGACCGACCCGCAGTTCGATACCCAGCGGTTCCGCGCGGCCGCGCAGCACTTGCAGCGTCTGCGGGAACACGCGGTCCGAGACCAGGAAGATGCCGCCGTGATCGCCAATCTTCTTCGTCTGCAGGCGGTGCAACAGGCCCATCGCCTCGCCAGCCGCGGTGCCCTCGTCGAGGAGCGACGCGTTGGCGACGTCCATTGCCGTCAGGTCGGTGACGACGGTCTGGAAGTTGAGGAGCGATTCGAGGCGGCCCTGCGCGATCTCGGCCTGGTAGGGCGTGTAGGGTGTGTACCAGCCGGGGTTCTCGAACACCATCCGCTTGATCACGCTCGGCGTGATGGTGTCGTAGTAGCCGAGACCGATGAAGCTGCGGAACACCTGGTTGCGGCGCGCGATGCCATCGAGGCGCGCCAGGTAGGTGGATTCGCTTTCCGCGGGCGGCAGCTGCAGCGGACGGGCGAGACGGATGCCGGGCGGCACCGCTTCGTCGATCAACGCTTCGAGAGACGAGGCGCCGATGGCGTGCAGCATCTCCGCGCGCTCATCGTCACGCGGACCGATGTGACGAGGGGCGAACGTGTCGAGCGGGTCGAGGGCGCTCACTGGCCGAGCAGCGCCTCGTACGCGCCGGCATCGAGCAGGCCGTCAGCGTCAGCGGCGCTCGCCAGCGTCACCTTCACCATCCACGTTTCGTGCGGCTTGCTGTTCACATCGTCCGGGCGATCCTTGAGGCTGGTGTTGACCTCGGCGATGGTGCCGCTGACCGGCGCGAACAGTTCCGAGACGGCCTTCACCGACTCGATGGTGCCGAACACCTGACCGGCCGTGACGGTGGTGCCGACTTCCGGCAACTCCACATAGACGACGTCACCAAGCTGCTGCTGCGCGAAGTCGGTGATGCCGATGGCGCCGGTGTTGCCCTCGAGACGAATCCACTCGTGGTCTTTCGTGTACTTCAGATCGGTTGGGTACGACATAAGGCCTTTGTGCTAGGAAGTCTTCGCGCGCTTGTAGAACGGCATCGGCACGACAACGGCGCGGGCGTGGCGGCCACGAATCTCGATGGCGATCTCGGTCCCCGGCGCGGCGACATCCGGCGGCACGTAGGCCATGCCGATCGCCTTCTTCAGGAACGGTGTCTGCGTGCCGCTGGTGACCGTGCCGACCGCTTCGCCGATGTAGCGCACGACGTAGCCGTGGCGCGCGATGGCGCGGTCGATCATTTCGAAGCCGACCAGCTTCTTCTGCACGCCGCTCGCCTTCTGCTGGTGCAGCACGTCGCGGCCGAGGAACGCCGGCTTCTTCCAGCCGACAATCCAGCCGAGATCCGCTTCGACGACGGTGGTGTGCTCGTCCATGTCGTTGCCGTAGAGGCGCATGGACGCTTCGAGGCGCAGCGTGTCGCGGGCGCCGAGACCGGCGGGAATCAGGCCATGCGGCTTGCCAGCATCGAGGATGGCGTCCCACACGCGCGGGCCCATCGCTGCCGGCACCATGATCTCGAAACCGTCTTCACCGGTGTAGCCGGTGCGCGAGACGGTGGCGCGCAGGCCGGCGACTTCGCCGTGCGCAAACCAGTAGTACTTGATGGACGGCAGGTCGATGGCGGTGAGGGTCTGCAGGATGGCTTCCGAGCGCGGGCCCTGCAGCGCGATCAGCGCGTAGCGATCGCTCGAGTTGACGACGGCGACGCCGGGCACCGCTTCCTGGGCACGCTCGGTGATCCAGGCAACGTCCTTGTCGATGTTGCCGGCGTTGATGACGAGCAGGTAGTGCGAGGGGCCGAGGCGATAGACCAGCAGGTCGTCGACGAACGTGCCCTCGGGCGTGGTCAGGGCGGAGTAGTGAATCTGCCCGACCTCGAGTCGCGAGGCGTCGTTGGACGTGATGTGCTGCACGGCGTCGAGCGCGCCGGGACCGGCGATTTCCACCTCGCCCATGTGCGAGACGTCGAAGAGCCCGGCGGCGGTGCGCACGGCCATGTGCTCCGCCGTGATGCCCGAGTATTCGACGGGCATGTCCCAGCCGCCAAACGGCACCATGCGGGCGCCGAGGGCAACGTGAGCAGCGTGGAGCGGGGTTTTCCTGAGGGGGACGGCAGCAGAATCGGTCATGTGGGTGGGTGGCGAACGTGGCAGACGTGCCGAACCTGCCCACACTACTATGCTGCTCCCCGAGAATCAAGAATCCGCCACTTGCTCGTGCACCGACAATGGGCCCGCCTCCGGCAGCGCCGCGGCCGCCCGCCGCTCGACCGCGCGCATGCCCGGCCGGTACTGCAGATAGGCGTTCAGCGTGTGATACGAGATCGCGAGGCGGCGGCACGCCTCGCGCTTGTTGCCCTGGCACTTCTCGAGCATCAGCCGCGCGTAGCGGCTGCCCCACGCGCGCATCGTGTCGTCGGCGACCGATGACGGCATCAGCACCTCGGCGTAGTCGCCGCGCAGGCTGGCTGGGAGATCGTCGAGGCGGATGTGGCGCGATTCGGCGACGGCGATTGCGCCTTCGATCATCCGCTCGAGTTCGCGCACGTTGCCCGGCCAGTCGTACGCCATCAGCGCATCGACGGCCGCCGACGTCAGCACGTAGCGGCCACGACTCTGATGGCGCTCCAGGAAGTACTGCGACAACTCGAGGATGTCGGTACGACGCAGACGCAGCGGCGGCACGAGCACCTCGACCCCGCTGAGGCGATAGAACAGGTCGGCGCGGAACAGGCCGTGCGCGACAAGGCCGGCGAGGCTGCGGTTGGTGGCGGCGACAATGCGGACGTCGACGCGCCGGGCGCTGACGCCGCCGACGCGCTCCACCGTGAGGTCCTGGATGGCGCGCAGGAGCTTGGCCTGCGCCGACAACGACAGGTCGGACACTTCGTCCAGAAACAGCGTGCCGCCGTCGGCATGCTCGAACTTGCCGCGCCGGCCGCGGACGCCCGTGGCCGTGCGTTCCTCGATGCCGAACAGCTCGGCCTCGAGCAGCGTTTCGACCAGCGCCGCGCAGTTGATGGCGACAAACGGTCCGTGCCGGCGCCGGCTGGCGGCGTGGATCTGTCGGGCGACGAGTTCCTTGCCGACGCCGCTCTCCCCTTCGATGAGGATGGTGAAGTCGGTGGCGCCGACCCGGGCGACACGTTCGCGCAGCGTGCGCATCACCTCGCTGCTGCCGATGATGGCGGCCCCCGAGAGCACGGCGTCGGCGCGGTATGACGACACCGACGCGTCGGCGGCCATCAGGGCGGCGAGGCAGGCCGCGCTTTCGAGCAACTGACACGTCCACTCATCCGGCCGCTGCCCTGCCGGAAACGACGCCTCGAGCACCACCGGATCCCCATCGTCCAGGGCAGGAACGACGAAGGCGGCGTAGTCGGTGGCGAGGACCGGGTGACCGGCGCGAACGGGGGTCGCCATGGGCCGCCGGCTGATACGGACGTCGCGCACCTGGGTGAGCGCGGCCAGCCGCGTCGCGAACGCCCCGGTCCGTAACGGCGGCACCTGCGTGTCGCCAGGGGCGCTGGTGAGGTCGGCGGTGAGCTGCCGAACCAGGGTGTGCAGCCCCAGCCGGCGGTCGGCGCGGCGGGGCAGGCGGTGGCTGACGGGCGTGGTCGATGACAGGTCCATGCGCGAACCTCCGTGGCTGTGGTGTGCCGGACTGTCTCCAATCTCGATGCCAAACCCTGCCGTGACGTAAACACGGGCTTTCTGCGTACATCCAGCGGTGAATTGCTGGCGCCCGAAACCCGCGCCGGGTAGATCGTTCCCGCGCTCCAACCCGCCCGGAGGGTGCGGGTAAGACCTACCCCTCCACCGGATCTTCCAGCCAATGCTCGAAGATCACCGCGCCCTCGAACAGCAGGGGCCTCAGGCCGACGACCGCGCATCGGTGCACCGCCGCCCGTCTCGAGACCCGCGATTCGTCGGCCGCGCGCACCAGTTGGAGTTCCACCGGGCGACCGGGACGCAGCCGCCCTGGCGACCGGAGCCGCGCCCCGGCGTTGCTGATGTCGATGATGGACACCGGCAGCCCGGGCCGCAGGATGGCGTCGGTCCGCCAGGCCGAGTGTTCTCCGGGCACCCGTGGCCGCCGGCGGCGTTCGGGCTTCAGGGCTGCCACGCCCGGCTCCCGCGGTCGTACTGCAGCAGCCGGACGCGCCCGGTGGCGGGCATCATCCGAACCGCGAACTGCGGCCCGCGGTCGGCGCCGACGTAGAGCGTGCCGGCGGTGACGGTGCCGGTTGGACCGAACGACACCAGCGGCGATCGGCCGATGCGTCGCGGGTCGCTGCCGGGTTCCAGCCAGGTGTCGGAGCCGATGTCCCGCACGCGCTGGTTGACCCGCAGACCGACGTCGCGGCCGCGCCAGCCGAGATGCTCGGCCGGCGCGAGCGGGACGTCGACGCCGGCGGCAATGTCGGCGCTGAGCACGCCGTTGCCATTGCCGTCCACGAACGGCCGCACGATCGGGTCGTCGTCTTCGCCGGTGAACTGCAGCGCCACGAACTGGCTGCGGCGCATCGCCTCGCTCTGCGTCACCAGCAGGCGATGGGCCAGATAGCGGGCGCTGTTGCGCGCCTGCGCTTCCTGCCAGCGATCAGCCACCACTGGAATCGTCACCGCGGTCACCAGGCCGACGAGGGCGACCGCCGCCAGCACTTCGGGCAACGCGACGCCACGAGCCGCGGCGTCGCCGTGCCCGCGCGCGGCGCGTGCGTCAGCGCTCGCCACCCGCCTTCTCCGCCTTGGTCGACACCGTCACCAGCGTCTTGAGCCGCAGGAAGCTCTTCTCCCCGATGCCCTTGACGTTCATCAACTCCTCGACCTTCTTGAAGGGGCCGTTCTTCTGGCGGTACTCGAGGATGCGTTCGGCCGTGGCGCGGCCAATGCCCGGCAGCTCCTGAAGGTCGGTGGCCGACGCGGTGTTGAGATCGATCGCCGGCCCCGACGCCTTCGCCGTCGTCGGCGGTGCCTGGGCATGCAGCGGGAACTGAGCGGGCGCGAGCAGGGCGAGTGCCGCGATCAACGCGGCGGCAAAGATCTTCGTCATGGGTTCCTCCCGTGGTGGTCAGTGAGCGAGACGACTGGAGGCCCGGCGGTTGAGGGCGGAGGTCGGGGCGCCGTTCGACAAGCCGAAGCGCTCCAGTCGCGACGTCACGGAGCAAGGCGGCCGCCACCACCTGGCACGGCGAATTAACTACTTGATTTGGTTGGAGTTACGGAAGAAGGCGGGCAACGACCGGGCAACCGCGGCCGAGCGAAAACGACAACGCCGGTTCACGCGAGGGAGGCGTCAACCGGCGCTCGACGAGCGGCGCAAGAGGGAGAACCGCCTCGCAACCGCAGTTACCACCGGTAACCGCGGTTGCCGGCCGGCCTACGCGGAGATCGCCTGCTCGGTGACGAACGGCTCGAGCGACTGCAGCGCAATCGGCTCGTCGAACTCCAGCGCCCCGCGGTAGGTCAGCGGGTCGAGGCGGGCGACATGACAGCGCCGCACCGTTCCCGACAGTTCGAGGCGCGTGCGCTGGTCGGCCGAGAACAGGCAGACCTCGACGCGCGTGCCGATGTGCAGTCGCGTTGGTGACTCGATCAGCACGCCGCTCTCACCGATGTCGATGACGCGCACGTCGAGGCCGCCGCGCAGACGGGCGCCGTCGGCCCATCGCGTCTGATCCGGCGACACGCGACTCGAGCGACGACGGTTGTCGGGTTCGGCCGCAACCACCGGCCCTCGCGCGCCGCCAATCATTCGAATGCGAGATCCAGCGCCAATACCGAGAGTACGGGCAGGTCGCTCGGCGTTCAGGCCCAAGGCGACGGTCGCTGCAATGTTCTCTGTAGCCATTCGATGTCGCTTAGAGTGCGCTTAACTACTTTATCGGCGCAAGTGAATTCTCAAGCTCGGCCCGGCAATCGTCAGATTCTGGGAAGTCTTGAGCACGAAACTCTCCAGAACTCACGCGCCGAGCGTCGCGCGGGACGGTTTCAGTCGATACAGACACGGTCGGTGCCCGCTGGTCACCTTGCGCGCCAGACAGATTCACGACTCGCGCAGGCACGCCAGAATGCCGGTCGCGTTGGCGACGGCGAATGACACGCCGCGGAGATTGCGTTCCGGCGGCACGCCCGGGATGGGGCGCGGATAACCGCACGCGCTCGCCTGCATTGGCTGTCCGTCGGTACTGCGCACGACGTCCGCCGCGTCGCGCGGGATCGTCCAATCGAGTATCACCGGCACCACGCCGGGCAGTGCGCCGGGCAGCCAGCGCACGCCGGCCTGCGGCGCCGCCGTCACGATCCACACGCCGGCCTGACGCGCCGCGCTCACAAGCGGAACGAGCGCCAACTCGTGCCGCGGGTTGGCCGTGCCCAGACTCAGGTTGATGATGCCGGCCCCGGCGTCGATGCCCCAGCGAATCGCCGCCACCAGCGCTTCGCACGTGGACTCGAGACGATCGTCGAACACACGCGCCACCAGCAGCTCCGCCGCCGGCGCCTTCTCACGAATGACCGCGGTGACCGCCGTGCCATGCCCCAGGCGATCGCTCCACTCGTCCGACAGCGATCCGTCCGCGCGCACACCGACACCGCCACTGACACCACCGACGTGCGGGTGCGATGCGTGCACGCCGCTGTCGACGACGACAATGCGCACGCCCTGCCCGACGCGCGGCCGCAACGCGTCGAGGGTGAATCGTTCCGCGTCTGATGGCATCGACGGCGTCACACGGCAGACGGCGACGCGGCGCGCGCGGCACCGGGCGCGGACAACCGGACTGACGTCGCGTCGCTGCCGAAAAGCGTGGCAAAAGTGCCCGGACCCGCGAGCAAATCCGCCGGCCGGCCGCTCTGCACCACTCGCGCCCCGTCGAGCACGACGACGCGGTCGGCGCTCATCGCGACGTCGCGGCGATGCGAGATGATGAGGCACGTCCGGCCGCGCATCACCGCTCGATAGCCGTCCACCACCGCGCGCTCCGCCACCGGATCGAGCGCTGCGGTCGGCTCGTCGAGCACCAGCACTGAAGGGTTCGCGAGAAACGCCCGCGCCAGCGCGAGGCGCTGGCGCTCGCCGGCCGACACCTGCAAGCCGCGCTCACCCACCACGGTGTCGTACTTCTGCGGCAGGCGTTCGATGAAGGCGCTGATGCCGGCGGCCTCGGCGGCGCGGCGGACGGCCGCATCGACATCCGGCGGCGCGCCCGGACCGTCTTCGATCAGCCCATAGCGGATGTTCTCGCCGACCGACGCATGCAGCAGTGTCGGTTCCTGCTCCACGAGCACCACGTGACGCCGCAGATCCGGCAGGCGCACCGTCCGCAGATCGTGTCCGTCGAGACGCACCACGCCGCGATCGGGATCGATCAGGCGCAGCACCAGCGATGCAATCGTCGACTTCCCACTCCCACTCGCGCCGACGATCGCCACCGACGTCCCCGCTTCAATCTCGACGCTCACATCGTCGAGCACGAGCTGCCCGCGCTCGGTGGAGAGCGAGACGTGATCGAACGCGATCGTGCCGCGCACGTCGGGCAGCGCTCGCGCGTCGGCGGCCTCGCGCACGTCCACCGGCGCGTCGAGCAGTTCGAGCACGCGGCCCCACGACACCTTCGCCGTGGCCAGCGCGGTGTACAGCCCCATCAGCGCCTGGACCGGCGCCATCACGCGCATCTGGTAAGCGATGAACGCCGCGAAGGTTCCGAGCGTGAGCGTGCCGTCGACCACGCGCGACCCGCCGTACAGAAACACCAGCGACGCACCAAGCGCCAGCAGCACGCCCGGCAGTCCGCCCGAGAGATAGCTGAGCCGCTGCATCCCCATCAGCGCGTCGATGAAGCGCGTGTTCAAGCGGCGGAAGCGCGACACCTCGTGCTCCTGCGCGTTGGCGGTGACGATCAGCGTTTGCGCCTGCAACGTCTCGATCAGGAAGCTGCCGACATCCGCGCTGCGCTGTCTGAGCGTCGCCACGCGCGCTTCCAGACGCCGGCGATAGAACACCAGCGCGCCAAGACTGGCCGGCATGATCGCCGCCGTCACCAGCGCCAGCCGCCAGTCGAGCCACACCAGCATCACCACGCAGCCGATGAGGAACAGGATGTTGCCCACCCAGGCGAGCGCGGCTTCCGCGGCGACGCGCTGAATCTCGCCGATGTCGCCGTTGATGCGGGCGACGATGTCGCCGAGGCGCGTGCGCGCGTAGAAGCGCGGCGACAGCCGCTGCAGGTGGCGATAGAGATCCAGCCGCATGTCGAACAGGATCTCCGCCGACACGCGCGTGTACCGCAGCCCACTGACGACGTTGAGCACGTAGGACAGCACGCCGAGCACCGCGAACAGACCGACGATGCGGCGCAGCGCGACGAGGTCGCGGCCGACGAGCGCGCGATCGACGAGGTCGCGCGTCAGGTACGGCGTGGCCAGCGACACCGCCGTGCTGACCAGGCTGATGATCATGACCAGCACGAGGCGGCGCCAGTACGGCGCGAGGTAGACGAAGGCCCGCCGGAGGTCGACGCCGGCGGGAGGCGTGGACAAGGCCCGCCCTACTGCGCCGTCGGCGCTGCGGCGGCCGCCGCCGGCACGACGAACAGCTCGGTGGTCTGGTCGGCGTTCATCTGGATGGTGCGCAGATACTTGTAGCTGGCGGCGTCGTAGACGTCGATGGTGGCGCCGGCAACGTAGACATACAGCAGCTTGCCGTTCGAACTCACGCGCACCGCCATGCGCGGCCGGCCCTTGAACTCGCCGCGCGACAGCAGTTGCCCCTTCTCCAGATCAAACGTCCAGAACTCGTAGCGGCCAATCTCGCTCTTGATGCCGTAGGCGCGCTTGCGATCAGGCGCCTGCGCGAAGGTGACGTTGTCGGCCGGGCCCATCGGCGTGAAATCGATCGAGCGCTTCACCAGATCGACGCGGCCGATGCCCATGATGCGGCGCTTCTGCACCGGATCGACGGTGGTGAAAAGTCCCGTGAACATCCCCGGTGTGTCGTAGAAGTCGTGTACGGGGCCGAGGCTGACGCGTCCCAGACCGGCTTCCACCGACTGCGCGAACGGCCACGTTTCCACTTCCGTGAACTTCTCCGTCTCGACGACAATCACGTCGTCGCCGAAGAAGAACAGGAAGTTGCCATCGGGCGAGAAGCGCAGGTTGACGGTTTCGCGCTCTTCGTTACGCGGCCACGGAATGGTGCGCGCCACCTCGCGCGTCGCGAGGTCGAACTGCACGAGCGTCGGCGGACCAATCTCCCAGCGATCGGACAGCTTCGTGGCCGTGCGCGTGAGCAGCACGAGGAATCGATGCTTCGGATCCGCCTGCATGCTGATGATGCGCGTCCGCTTGTTGGCGGTGCTCAGCGTGAAGGTGTCGAGCGTCTTGCGCGACGCGACGTCCACCACCTCGATGCGTTCGGTGTGCGCGTCGAGGACGTAGAAGCGCGTGCGATCCTGCGACGGCAGCAGCGAGCGCGGGATGCCCGTCTTCAGGGCAATCCGCTCGGTCAGCTTCTCCGTTGCTTCGTCGAAGATCTGGATCTCGCCGGCATAGGTGCCGATGTAGAGCTTGCCGTTGCCGCCGGTAGGCGACGGTGCGACCGGCCGCGGCTGTGCGGTCAGCGCGACCGCGCCGAACGACGCGACGAGCGCGAGGATGCTGAGGTATCGGCGCATCACGACTATCCGGGGAACACGAGATCGATCTTGCGCCAGTCCTTCTGTGCCGCGGCGCACTTGGCGGTCCAGTCGGGCGCGTGATTGAGCTGATCGGGCACCTGCGCCGGCCAGAAGCAGCCCATGTGGCAATCGAACAGGTCGCGCTCGACCGGCTGACACAGGCCCGCGGTGCCGCCCGTGCGATCGGCTTCCCAGCCAGGCGAAAAGACGAGCGAGCATCCGGGCGGGATGTGTGGCGGCTCGGGCTGCTGCGGCGGTTGCCCGCCGCCCTGCTGCAACGCGACGACGTCGTGCGGACGCGTGGCGTCGGCCGACGGCGGTTCGGTGACCGCCTCCACACGCGAGGCCTTGCGATTAATGGCGTTGAGGTGCTTCATCGTCGGCTCCATCGAACTGGCGGAGGAACTCCGGCTTGCGGAGCGCCAGTTCGCCATAGATCTCGAGGCAGGTGTGCGTCCACCCGCGAATCCATTCGCAGTAGTGCAGGTTCGGTCCGGTCGTCGTGCCGTAGCGTGTGTGCGCTTCGTGGTAACAGCCGCCGGCGCAGATCGGACGCGCCCAGCATTTCTGGCAATCCGTCTTGTGGTTGATGTGATGCGCGTCGAGGAAGGCCGCCTGCTTCGCGCGATCGACGCCATCCGCGAGGGATCCGAAGCGGTGCTCGTCCGAGCCGGCAAAGCGGTGGCACAACGACACGCTGCCGTCGGTGGCCACACCCATCAGGCCGATGCCGGCGCCACAGGGATACGCCTTGGCGTGTCCCTGATGAATCTCCTGCAACGTTTCGCGGACGTTCGAGAAGCCGTGATGACGATTCTCGAGCGACGCCTGGAGGAACTCGGCGGCTAAGGCGCGGAACTGCTCCAGCAGGTGATCGAAACCCGCGTCACCAATGGCGTGACCACGCTGCGGCGCGGTGGTGACCGGTGCGAAGCCGACTTCCCAGAACCCCATCTCGTCGTGCAGGTGACGGTAGATCTTCATCACGTCGAGCGTCTGCCGCGTCAACGTGACGCGCGCGCCGATCGGACGCGACCGGTGACGCGCCAGCAGCGCCTTGATCTTCGGCGCGACCATGTCGTAACTGCCCTGCCCGTTGTTGAAGACACGGAACTTGTCCTGAATCTCCTGCGGGCCGTCGATGGAGATGGTGACGCCAATCCGCTCTTCGGCGAGGAAGTCGATCACGTCGGGACGCAGCAGCGTCGCGTTGGTGGTGAGGCTGAAGTCGACCGCCTTCCCCACTTCCGCGGCGCGCGCGCGGGCATAGGCCACGGTCTTCTTCAACACCGGGAAGTTCATCAGTGTTTCGCCGCCGAAGAACGTGATGTGCGCGGTGGGATTGTTGCCGCTCTCGCGCAGCGCGAACTCCACGGCCTGGCGCGCCGTCTCTTCGCTCATGAACTTCGGCTGGCTGCCGTTCTCGGTGTCGACGATCTTGTCCTCGCCGTACTCGTAGCAATACTCGCAGCTCAGATTGCACTGGTTGGTGACGTTCACCACCAGTGTCTGCAGCGGAATCACCGTCAGCGGCAGGATCTTCGGCCGCGCCACTGGCAGCGTGGCTTCGCGTACCGCATGAACGCGGTACAACTCGCCGAGCGTGTCCCACACCTCGGCGGCCGTGAAGCGCCCGTCGAGCGTGGCGACAATGTCGCCGACGGAGCGCGGGCCACTCTCGAGCAGCGCAATGGCCGCGTCCGCGCAGGCGTCGAGCGCAAACACGGCCGCGCTCGGCACCAGATACACGAGCCGCTGATTCGATGCGCCAAACGTGTGGAACTCACCCAACTGGAGACGCGTGTCGAGGTTGGCCGCGATCATCGGCGCATCGCCCGGCGCGAACTCCCGCGTCGGCGGTGCCGTCACGTCGTCTGCGGTGAGATCGGGGTTCATGGGATCACCGTCGGATCGAACTTCATGTAAAGCGGCACGGTGACCAGCAGGTGGGCGCGCGAACGCAACGCCGCGGCGGGTGCGGCCGATGACGGGCCAGTCGGCAGATACGTCGCCACCACCCACACGTCGCCGACGTTGTTCCGCTCGCCGGTTCGCGCCGTGTTCGGCCCTTCGATGTTCGGCGTGAACAGACCGGTGTGCTCGTTGATCCCGCCGACGAACTTCAGGTCGTCATCGGTGAAGGTGGCGGTGTACTCCTCGAGGCTCCAGCGCACGTCCACCTGTTCGATGCGGATGTCATCGGCGGTGCCCGGCTTCTTGTCCGGCCCGTTGTGATACGTCCACGCTTCGAACTGCGCGAACATCTTCGGGAAAGTCACGCCGCCGTTGCGCGCCATGTTCCAGTCCGGCGTCACCTTGATGCTGTGCACGGTGTCGTACACCACCAGCGCGCCGGTCTTCACCGCGCCGGCCATGACGATGTCGCGCCGGCCCACGGCCGCCGTGGCGGCGGGCTCGACGACGGCGGTGACGACGTCGTTGGCGACGGTGACGGACTTCACGGTGAGGCCCGGACCAAGATCGAGATCACGCGGCTGCAGAGCGGACGGCGCGTTCGTCGCGTAGATCTTCACCGTCGACGGCTCGCCGATGCGAATGCCAGGGTGATCGACGCCGAGGATGGTGGTGTCGTTGGCGACGCGCTCGAGGCGCACGTCGATGCCGAGTTCGTCGTAACCGCCTGTGAACCAGCGGCCTTCGATACTGCGCCAGTCGCGATCGACGAACATCACCTCCCGCAGCGCCGTGTCGTCGTTGCCGCCGACCATCGATCGGCCGCGCCACTGGAAGCCGGTGTAGATCAGCGAACGTCCGGTGCGCGACACCTGCTCGCCCGACCGCGCGTACGTGTAGGTGATCGTCGACGTGAACTCGTCGGTGGTGTCGGGCACCGGCGTCAGCACGACGCGCCCGAAGATGTCGCCCTTGCCGGGTTCGTGACCGGCGAGCGCCCACGTGCCCTGCAGGCGCGCCGGCCGCATGCTGGCCGACCATGCCGCCCACTCGGGAGTCTGCAGGGGAAACGCCTTCGCGAGATGGTCGACGGCCTTCTCTACCGGATGACGCGTGTCCGGCGGACGGCCGTCCGGCCCGCGATCGCGCGGCGCCGGGCCCATGCGGCGGAACGTCTGTCGATCCACCAGTGGGTACCAACCGCGATGCATGGCGATCAACCCGTCCCATTCGCTTCGCGTGCGCCGCTGCGAGATGACGCGGCCCAGCGTGTGACACGCGTTGCAGACGCCGTTCAGATCGCTGCTGGCCGTGTACGACTCGTCCACCAAACGGCGTTCCACCTCGTACGCCGCCGGCTTCGCCTCTTCAGGCGCCAGCCCGAGATTGTTGGACAGGTACTTCACGACTTCGCGCGCGGTGGCCGGTTCGATCTTGAGGTTGTTCAGCGCGACCATGCGCTTGATGGTGTCCTGCCAGCCTTCCGGCGTGTTGCGCTGGAACGAAATGCGGGAGACCTGCTGTTTGTCGTCGGTGCGGTGGCACGGCGCGCAGGCTTCCTGCACGACCTTGCTGGTCACCGGAATGCCCGTTTCGGCGGGCGTAGCCGGCGTGGCGGCGGGCGACGGCTGCGCCGCCAGCGGCAGAGCCAGCGCGAGCAGGCAGGTTGCGGTCCACAGCGGCACACACAGGCGTCGATGAAGGCGCATCAAAGTAGGTTGGTTATAACACTGCCCGGCCGGGTTTTCGCCGGGAGAATGATCAATGGTTCACGCGCGCCAGACCAGCCAGCCGCGGGCGACGAGGGACGTCAGCGCGCGCAGGAACGCCGCCAGATCGACCGGACCGGTCGATGCCGCATACGCCTCGAACAGCTCGGACACCTGGCGGTGCTGCGCGGCCAGACGCAGCAGCGCGACGACGTCGACGTCGAACAGGTAGCGCACGCCTGGGTCGCTGGCGGTCGTCACCAGGCGAGGCTCGAGGACGATTTCGCGAGCGGCAACCGCGGCACGCGACGCAACCGCGACGGCAGGTGACGCTTCGAGATGCAGGTCCGGCGCGAGACGCAGCCTGTCCCACGCCTGGCGGTGCGCGTCTGGCGAAGGTTCGGCATCCGCCTCGGCTGTATCGACGCCGGCGCGATCCGCCCAGAACGGATGCGACTGGCCGCTGCCCGACAGGTAGCGGCGCGTCAGGGCCAGCAGTCCCGCATACATCTCGGCCTCACGCGCGGCATAGAAGGCCCGCGCCGTCTCGCCCATCGCCGGCCGCGTCAGTTGCGTGTGCACGACCACCGCGGCGAGCCAGCCCGACGTGAGTGCCTTCTTCACGCCCGAGGATGAGAGCGGATCGACGAAGGACGCGGCGTCGCCGGTGACAAGCCAGTCGTCACCGCAGTAGTGCGTCGACGAATACATCGACGCATCCCATCCGTTTGGTGGCGCCAGCAGATCCGCGCCGGCGAGCAACGACGACAACTGACGCGTCTTGTTGATCTCGGCGCGATACACCGCTTCGGCATGCACGCCGCGCGTCAACTGCGTCGTCCGAGGATCGACCATCACCGCCACCGCCCGACGCTCGGTGTCGAGCGGGACCGACCACGCCCAACCGTCCTCGTACGACTCGACGAGCGTGTGCGTCCAGTCCGGCAGCGGCCACGAGGCGCGCGACCACTGCGCGGACAGCGCCACGGTGCGATGACCGCGTTCACTCACACGGCCCGCGCGCGTGCGCGCCAGCACGCCGGCGCGTCCCGAGGCGTCGATGCGGAACGCCGCCGGCATGGCGGCGGCTTCTTCGTCAGTTACGCGTTGGCGGATCACCGTGACGCCGGCCTCACACGCGGCATCGATCATCAGCGCTTCGAGGGCCGGCACCATCACCTGCCACCCGTGCGCCCCGTCTGCGAACGGTTCGACGCGCATCGCCTCGTCGCCCCACCACACGGTGTTGCCGCGTCCGTGCACGAACGCGGCGGCGTCCACCTGCGCGCGAATGCCGAGCAGGTCGAAGATCTTGCCGCAACTGGGCGTCAGCGATTCGGCCAGGACGGGCGCGCTCGGAGACGATGGGCGGGTGACGAGCGTGACGCGATGTCCCCACATCGCCAGCAGCCGGGCCGTCGTCGTCCCCGACGGTCCGCCGCCGATCACGAGCACTTCTCCTGGCACGGGGACGATCATAGTCGGGAGGCGGGAGGCGGGAGGCGAACGGCGCGACACGCGCCGGGACTGGATCTCTATCGGGACGGACTCACCTTCGGGACTGCATCCTCTTCCGGGAGCGCTCACCCTCAGCTTCGCAACGCGCCACGCAGGCAGGTTAATATCGCGCCACCGGAAACGCTCTTCATCACTTGAAGGAGTGCCCATGCCCGCGCGTCGCCTGCTTCGTCCCGCCGCCGTGTCACTCCTTGCCGGCTGTGCCACCGCGCTCGTCGCGCTCTCGGCGCAAGCGCCTGCCGGCGTCGATGACGCGCGGCTGCTGAAGCCGGGACCTGGCGAGTGGCTGACCTACGGGCGCGACTACGCGGAGACGCATCACAGTCCACTGACGCAGATCGACGCAACCAACGTGAATCGTCTCGGTCTTGCGTGGTCGGTGGAAGTCGGTTCGCAGGGCAAGGTCGAAACCACGCCGCTTGTCGCCGACGGCGTGCTCTATGGCACCTCGACGTGGAGCGTCGTGTTTGCCATCGATGCGCGCACGGGCACGTTGAAGTGGAAGTGGGATCCGGGTCTGGTGAAGGGTGGATTCTCGGCCGGTGGACCGCGCTACTGCTGCGGCCCCGTGAACCGCGGCGTCGCGCTCCACAAGGGGCGCGTCTACGTCGGCCTGCTCGACGGACGGCTCGTGGCGTTGAACGCGCAGACGGGCGACGTCGTGTGGTCGGTGCAGACCACGCCGCCCGGCAGCGACTACTCCATCACCGGGGCGCCGCGGATCGTGAAGGGCAAGGTGCTGATCGGCAACGGCGGCGGCGAGTACGGCGTGCGCGGATATCTCACCGCGTATGACGCCGACAGCGGCGCCCAGGCGTGGCGCTGGTATGTGGTGCCGGGCAATCCCGCGCTGGGCCTCGAAGACAACTCGATGGAGCGCGCGGTGAAGACGTGGCGCGGCGAATGGTGGAAGGCCGGCGGTGGCGGCACGCCGTGGGACGGCATCGCCTACGATCCCGACGCCAATCTCGTCTACGTCGGCACCGGCAACGGATCGCCGTGGAGCCGCGATCATCGCAGCCAGGGCTACGGCGACAATCTGTATCTCTCGTCGATCGTCGCGTTGCGCGCCGACACCGGCCAGTACGTGTGGCACTACCAGACGACGCCGGGCGATGACTGGGACTACAACGCGGCACAGCCGATGATTCTCGCCGACCTCACCATCGACGGCCGCCCGCGCAAGGTGCTGATGCAGGCGCCGAAGAACGGCTTCTTCTACGTGCTCGATCGCCTGACCGGCGAGTTTCTGTCGGCGGCACCGTTTGCCGAAGTGACCTGGGCGACGCACATCGATCCGCAGACGGGCCGTCCGGTCGAGACCCCGCAGGCGCGCTACGGCGCGAAGGGCGCGCGCCTGTCGCCGTCACCCGTCGGCGCGCATCACTGGCCGCCGATGGCCTTCAACCCGACGACAGGACTGGTGTACTTCCCGGGGCAGGAAACGGCGTCGAACTTCCAGACCACCGATGCCTTCGACTTCAAGGTCGGTCAGTGGAACACCGGCACGCGGCTGGGTCAGGCGGCCGGCACCGCAGCGGCCGCGAATGCACCTGGTTCAGCCGCCGCGCCCGCACCGGCGCCCTTGCCGGGACGACGAGGGTTCTTCGTGGCGTGGGACCCGGTCGCGCAGAAAGCGCGCTGGCGCATCGACTTCAATCCGTCGGGCGGCGTGCTGTCGACGGCCAGTCAGCTCATCTTCGTTGGCGATGGCGGCGGCAGGTTCATGGCGCTCGATGCGACGTCGGGCACGGCACTCTGGGAACAGCAGACGCTGCCCGGCGTGGCCACGCCGGTGACCTACGAGATCGACGGCAGGCAGTACGTGTCGGTGCTCGCTGGCACCGCGAATGGCCGCGTTTTCACGTTTGCGGTGAATGCCGCGAGCGGCCGCTGAGTGCGCCGCCGTGGCATTTGCCTCGGCGGCGTGCGTCGGAGCTACGCGGTCGGTGAGCCGTCGCGGAACCACTGCACAGTGCGGCGGAGGCCCTCGTCGAACGGCACAATCGGCGTGTACCCGAGCAGGCGGCGCGCCTTCTCGATCGACGCCTGAGAATCCCGCACATCACCGACGCGCGGCGGACCATGGACGGCCGTCACCTCGGTGCCGATGATCTGCTGCAACCGTGCGAGCAGTTCGTTCAACGACACGCGGCCCTCGGTGGCCACATTGATCGCCTCGCCTGACGCCGCCGGCGCCTCGCACGCGCGCAGCACGCCGTCCACCACGTTGGCGACGTAGGTGAAGTCGCGCGTCTGTCCACCGTCGCCGTGAATCGTCGGCCCTTCACCGGCCAGCAGCGCCTTGATGAACAGCGAGATCACGCCCGAGTACGGCGAGCCCGGATCCTGACGCGGGCCGAAGACGTTGAAGTAGCGGATGGATACCGTCTCGAGGCCGTAGAGGCGCGTGAACAACTGGAGATACTGCTCGCCGACGACTTTCTGCAGCGCGTAGGGCGACAGCGGATTGGTCGGCATGCCCTCGTGCTTGGGCAGCGTCGGCGTGTCGCCGTACTCGGACGACGAGCCGGCGAAGATGACGCGCGTCACGCCGGCGTCACGGGCGGCGACGAGAACGTTCAGCGTGGCGTCGATGTTGGCGCGATTCGAGGTGATCGGATCCTTCACCGAGCGCGGCACCGACGGAATGGCGGCCTGGTGCAGGACGAAGTCCGCATCGGCTGTCGCGCGCCGCGCCACGTCGAGATCCGCGAGATCGCCTTCCACCACCTCGAGACGCGCGGCGGCATCGGCGGCGCCGTCACCGATGGCGTGACGAAGCGCGGCATCGATGTTGGCGCGCTTGCCCGTGCTGAAGTTGTCGGCGATCCGCACCACATGGCCGCGGCGCAGCAGTTCTTCCGAGAGGTGCGAGCCGATGAATCCTGCCCCACCCGTGACCGTATACCGTGCCATCAGACTCCTCGACCGTACTCTATCGGCAGAAGGGACACGAACAGCAGACGTGACGTGCGAATCACGATCGGGAGGCGGGAGGCGGGAGGCGGAAAACCAAAAAGCCTCAGCAGGCCGATAAGCCGAATTCTGTTCCCTCGACTCGCGCCGGCTTGCGCCAACGCTCGCTCGGGACGACGACCATTCCTCTAGTCCCGGCATTGCTGACGGGATCGAGCGACCGACCCGGAAGCCTCGGATGGACCACCCGTGCGGCCGAAGCCGCGCGCTTCCCTATTTGGTCTTGCTCCGTGCGGGGTTTTGCCTGCCACTCCTGTTACCAGGAGCGCGGTGCGCTCTTACCGCACCATTTCACCCTTACCTCTCGACTCGCCGCTTCGCGGCTCGCTCGAGGCGAGCCCGCGGCGACACACTGCGTGGCCACGGGCTTGCCCTGAGCGAGCCCCGAAGGGGCGAGTCGAAGGGCGGTATCTTTTCTGTGCCACTATTCCGTCGGGTTTCCCCGCCCGGGCGTTACCCGGCGCACTGTCCTGCTGGAGTTCGGACTTTCCTCTCCCGGTACCGGTTCCGCGCGTCGCCGTCTCGTGAGAGACGACACCGCCCGGCCTGATCCCGGCAGCGATCGTCTGGCCTGCTGAAGCTCTTTCAGTGTAACAGCTCATGCCGGGAGTACCTTCACTCCCGGGACAGCACCACCTTCGGGACAGAACATCTCCCGGGAGCGTCGTCGACCAAGATCTCGGCTCGACCCAACTTCCGGGCTCCAACCGCATCATCTTCGCGGTGGCATTCCACATGCACTGCAGAGATGCATGGGAAGCATCCTCACCTATCGCGACCTCGAGGTCTGGCAGCGGGCCATGGACCTGGTCGACCTGGTTATCGAGGCCACACGAACGCTGCCACCGCGTGAGTTCGAGCTGCGGCAGCAGATGCGCGGTGCGGCGATCTCGATTCCTGCCAACATCGCGGAGGGTTGGCGTCGCAAGAATCGCCGCGCCGCCTACCAGAATCACGTCTCAATCGCCATGGGCTCCCAGGGCGAGTTGGACACCGGCCTGGAGATCGCGTTTCGTCAAGGCTGGCTGGATCGCGAGTCGTGGAAACACCTGACCGCGCTGGACACGCGCGTCGGGCGCATGCTGGACAACCTGCACGACGCCCTCGGCTGACGCGCAGACAGACGCGTCGCCGCGTCGAGATCGCGTTTCGAAGCAAGTAGTCCCGTGAGGTGTTCGGTCCCGATCGTGACGCTGTCCCGATCGCGTCTCAGTCCCGGCATCGCGCGGAGCGCGTCATTTCCCGTCGCGCTCCTCACTGATCTGGTACTGCTCGAGCTTCTTGTAGAGATTGCTGCGCGGAGTGTCGATCAGTTCCGCCGTCTTCGAAATGTTCCAGTTGTTGTCGCGGAGCTTGGTCACGAGATACGCGCGTTCGGTGATGCTCTTGAACTCCTGCAGCGTCGGGATGCTGGCCCACACCAGTTCGGGCGGGAGCGCGGCGGTCGTGCCAGGGCCGGGCACGGGTACAGCCGCCGGCGCCGCGTCGGGGCGCGCCGCATCGTCGGGGACATCGCGCGCGTCGATGCCGTCGCCGGAGGTCATGATCAGCAGCCGCTCGACGGCGTTGCGCAGCTCTCGGATGTTGCCGCGCCAGTGCCGCTGCTTCAACTTCTCCATGGCCAGCGACGAGAACGTCTTGCGGCGGAAGTTGTTCTCGCGCGCGAGGAGATCCGCGAAGTGGCGGACGAGCGACGGGATGTCCTCGCGGCGTTCGCGCAGCGGCGGCACGTGGATCGGCACGACGTTGAGGCGATAGAACAGGTCCTCGCGGAAGGCGCCGGTGTTGATCGCCTCTTCGAGGTTCTTGTTGGTCGCCGCGATCACGCGAACGTCCACCTTGATGACGCGGTTGCTGCCGAGACGCTCGAGTTCCTGCTCCTGCAGCACGCGCAGCACCTTGGCCTGCGTCTTCAGGCTCATGTCGCCGACTTCGTCGAGGAAGATCGTTCCCTTGTCGGCCTGCTCGAACTTGCCGATCTGCCGATCCGTGGCGCCGGTGAACGAGCCCTTCTCGTGGCCGAACAGCTCCGACTCGATCAGCTCGTCGGGAATGGCCGCACAGTTGACCTGCACGAACGGGCCGTCGCGCCGCAGGCTCTCGCGATGAATGGCGCGGGCGACGAGTTCCTTGCCGACGCCGCTCTCGCCCCAGATGAGCACGGTGGCATTGGTCGGCGCCGCCTTGTGGATCGAATCGCGCACGGTCTGGAGCGGCGATGAATCGCCGACAATCTGATAGCGCTTCTCGATGTCCTTGCGGAACGAACGCACCTCGCTGCGCAGCCGCGAGCTGTCGAGCGCGTTCCTGACGGTGACGAGGATGCGATCCTGCGTCGGCGGCTTCTCGATGAAGTCGCGCGCGCCAAGCTTCATCGCCTGCGCCGCTTCGGACGAACTCGCGCCGCCCTGATCGGCGTGGCCCGAGATGACGACGATGGGCGTGGTGTCGGTGAGGTGGCGGACCTTCTGCAGCACCTCGATGCCGTCCATGCCCGGCATCTTGATGTCGAGGAACACCAGGTCCGGCGCTTCGCGCTCGATCAGCCGCACGGCGTCGTCGCCGTTGGCCGCCTGGATGATGTCGTAACCTTCGTATTCGAGAATCATCCGCAGGGTGTCGCGGATGCTTTGTTCGTCATCGACAATCAGGATGCGTGGTTTCAACGGGGCTCCAGCCGGACGGTGTGAATGGCGCGCTGGTCGAGATCGGGATCGTACAGGAACACCGCCAGTACGCCGGCGTCGCGGCCGGCCTGGATGCTGCGGCGATAGCCGACGACCGAGTCCACCGGACGGCGATTGATCTCGAGCAGGATCTGTCCGCGCGTGATGCCGGCGTCGTAAGCGGCGCTGAACGGCTCGACGCGCTGCACCAACAGACCCGTCATGCCCGCCGGCACGTCGAAGCGGTGCGCGTTGGCGGCGTCGATTTCGATCAACGTCAGGCCCAGTTCGATCGGTTCGTCACGCTCGAGCCCACGCCCCGCCGGCAGTGTCGGCGTCACCGACTCCGGCAAGACGCGTCCGGGCCGCTCGGCCAGCTTCAGCGACAACTCCATCGAACGGCCATCGCGCAGCAGTTCCAACCGCGCCGTGCTGCCTGGACGCCGTTCGGCAATCTCGCGGATCAGCGCGTCGTTGCTGCGCACCACTTCGCCGTCGACGGCGACGATCAAATCGTACGGCTTGACGCCGGCGCGCGCGCCCGGTGATCCCGCGGTGACATCCTGCACCAGCGCGCCTTCGCCGCGCGGCAGCCCCAGCGACGTCTGAATGTCGGGATCGACATCGCGCAGCGCGACGCCGATGTAGCCGCGCGACACGCGCCCGGCCGTGCGCAACTGCGGCAGGATCGCCCGCGCCTGATTGATCGGCACGGCAAAGCCGATGTTCGATACCTGACGGCTGACCGCGGCGTTGATGCCGATGACCTCGCCGCGCATGTTGATCAGCGGACCGCCGCTGTTGCCGAAGGTGATCGCCGCGTCGGTCTGGATGTAGTTGTCGAGGCTCGAGTCGAAGAGCTTGCGGCCGATGAAACTGACGATGCCGACGGTGGCGGTGTGCTCGTAGGCGAGCGGGTTACCGATGGCCAGCACCCATTCGCCGACGCGCAGCGTATCGGAGTTGCCGAGCACCGCGGCCGGCAGCGCCGCCGGCGCGTCCACCTTGATCAGCGCGATGTCGGTATCCGGATCCGAGCCCACCACCTGTCCGCGCAGGCTGCGTCCGTCGGCGAGCTTCACGGTGATGCGCTCGGCACCTTCGATGACGTGATGGTTGGTGAGAATCAGCCCTGTAGGATCGATCAGGAACCCGGTGCCGGTGCCGCGACGCGGCGTTTCTCCCGAGCGCTGCCGGCGATCATCACCGAGATCCTCGAACGGCGCGGGACGACGCGGCAACTCGGTACCGAGGGCCGTGCGGGCACGGCGGCCGCGCGCGCTGGCGTCGATGTTCACGACCACCGGATTGAGACGCTCGGCGATGTCGGCCACGCTCGGCGTGCCCGGCAGGGCGCCGGGCAGCGTGACGGCGGACATCACGGGCTCGGACGAAGGCGACGCCGCCGGCGGCGACACGACGACCGGCGAGCCCGACATGACGGTGTTCGGACTGATGCCGCCCGTCATCGCCATGCCGATGAGGACGCCAACGGCCGCCGTCAGCGCCACGGTGAGCCACGCGAAGCCGCGCGTCATGATTCGTTCATTATAAGGCGCAGGAAGGCGGGCTCATCGAGCGTCGCCACGCCGAGTGCCTCGGCCTTTTCCAGCTTGCTGCCCGCCTCGGCGCCAACGACGAGGTAGCTGGTCTTCCTGCTCACCGAGTTGGTCACCTTGCCTCCCAACGCCTCGATGCGCGCCGCCGCGTCGTCGCGCGACATCGCGTCGAGCGTGCCCGTGATGACGAACGTCTGGCCGGCCAGCGGCTGCGGGCCGGCAGGCGCCACCTTGCGCTCGCCGACCGTGCGCACGCCAGCGGCACGCAGGCGCCCGACGAGGTCGCGGTTGCGCGGCTCGTCGAACCACGAACGCACCGAGTGCGCCATCACGGGGCCGACCTCACGCACCTGCTCGAGGACCGCCGGGGGCGCCGCCTCGATCTCCTCCACCGATCCGAAATGATCGGCCAGCACCTGCGCACCACGCTCGCCGACGTGACGGATGCCGAGCCCGTTCAGCAGGCGCCACACGTCGTTCTGCTTCGACCGCTCGATCTGTTCAATCAGCTTGGCCGCGGACTTCTTCCCCATCCGCTCGAGGTCCGCCAGCGTGTCCGCGGTCAACGCGTAGATGTCGGCGACACTCGACACCAACCCCTTCTCGACGACCTGCCGCACGAGCACCTCGCCCAGCCCTTCGATGTTCATGGCGCCGCGCGACACGAAGTGCTCGAGGCTGCGCAGCAGCCGCGCCGGGCACGAGCTGTTCTCGCAGCGCCATACCGCCTCATCCTCGCCCTTCACCAGCGCGCCGCCGCACACAGGGCACGCGGTCGGCATCTCCCACTCGCGCGAGTCTTCCGGCCGCTTCGACAGCACGGGACCGACGACACGAGGGATGACGTCGCCAGCCTTCTCGACAATCACCGTGTCGCCTTCGCGGATGTCCTTGCGACGAAGATCGTCGGGGTTGTGCAGCGTGGCCAGCGAGATGGTCGATCCGGCGACGAGCACGGGTTCGAGCACCGCATAGGGCGTCGCCGCGCCGGTGCGACCGATGTTCACTTCGATCTTGCGTAGCACGGTCGTCGCCTGCTGCGCCGGATACTTGAAGGCGGTCGCCCAACGCGGGAACTTGGAGGTCGTCCCAAGCGTGACCCGCTGCGCCAGGTCGTCCAGCTTCACCACGACGCCGTCGGTTTCGAAGGGCAACGAATGCCGCTTCTCGCGCCACTCGTCGCAGAACGCGATCACGTCGTCGATGCCCGTGGCGCGGCGCCAGTGCGGTTCCACGGCGCAGCCCCAGGTGCGCAACTGTTCGAGCATGGCGACGTGCGTCGGCTCCACCGGGGCCGCATCCGCCACGCCGGTCGCGTCAACGATTTGATACATCCACGCCGACAGCCCGCGCTTCGAGACCGACGCGGGGTCCAGCGTCCGCATTGTCCCGGCAGCGGCGTTGCGCGGATTGGCGAAGAGCGGCTCGGCCGCCTGCTCACGTTCGGTGTTGAGCCGTTCAAACGCCTTGCGCGGGAAGTAGACCTCGCCGCGCACTTCCATGCGCGGCAGCACATCACCGTTCAGGCGCAGCGGGATGGCGCGAATGGTGCGCACGTTGAAGGTGACGTCTTCGCCGCGAATGCCGTCGCCGCGCGTCGCGCCGCGGACCAGACGACCGTCTTCGTAGAGCAGCGAGATGCTCAGGCCGTCGATCTTCAACTCGCAGACATACGTCGCGACGATCTCCGCCGCGCTGACGCCCTGCGCCGCCGCCAGGGCCTTGCGCACACGCTCGTCGAAGGCTCGCAGGTCCGGCTCGTCGTAGGCGTTGTCGAGCGACAGCATCTGCGTGTGATGCAGGACGGTGGCAAAGCCTTCCGCCGGACGGCCGCCGACACGCTGGGTCGGCGAGTCGGGCGTCAGCAGATCCGGGTGCTCGGTCTCGAGCGCCTTGAGTTCGAGCATGAGCTGATCGAACTCGCTGTCGCTGATCTCCGGATCGGCGTGCGTGTAGTACAGCTCTTCGTGGCGCGCGATCTCACGCCGCAGGAACGGAATCCGCTCAGCCGGCTTCATCGTCATGGAATCTCAGGAAACCACGACCCTTCGACGGGCTCAGGGTCGCCCCGAGCAACGTCGGGGGGCGAAGACACGAAGGGATGCCCATAAAGAAGTTCAAGGAGGGCTGGCTTCAATGCGAACAACGGGCGAAGGGCCGACATCAACTCGTCCTGGCTGGAGAACTTCGTGTGTCTTGCTTCGCGTTCTTCGTGCGCTTCGTGTGTCGTACCGCGCGGCGTCAGCGGTCGCGCAGGAGGACGAAATCGGCCAGCGCGGTGAGGGCGTCGCGTTCGGGGCTGCGCGGGAAGACGTCGAGGCTGCGCTTGGCGGCTTCGCCGAACTCCAGCGCGCGGGCCTGCGCGTACTCGATCGATCGATGCTCGGTGAGCAGCGCGCGCAACCGCGCCCACTGCTCCGCCGTCACGTCGCGCGACTGGACGATGCCGCGGACGAGCGCGTCGGCTTCCGGACCGCCGTGCTTCAGCAGATGAATGATCGGCAGCGTGATCTTGCCTTCGCGCAGGTCGCCGCCGATCGGCTTGCCGAGCGCCCCGGCTTCGCCGGTGTAGTCGAGCAGATCATCGACGAGCTGGAACATCACGCCGAGGTTGAAGCCGTATTCGCGCAGCGCCGTGCGCCGCTCGATGTTCACCTCGCCGAGCATGCCGCCAATCTCGGCGCAGCCACCGAAGAGGAACGCCGTCTTGCGGTGGATGATCTCGAAGTGCTCCGACTCGTCGAGATCGACGACGCCGTTCTTCGTCAACTGGTAGATCTCGCCCTCGATCATCCGCAGCGTGACGTCGCACAGCATGCGCACGATGTCGAGCGTGTCCTGCGACAACGCCATCGCCATCGACTTGATGTAGAGGAAGTCGCCGGCCAGCACCGTGACGTCGTTGCCCCACTGCGAATGCACGGCCTTGCGGCCGCGCCGGACATCGGCGTCGTCGATGATGTCGTCGTGCACGAGCGTGGCGGTGTGGATGAATTCCACCACCGCGGCGTTCAGCACGGCGCGCTCGCCCGAGTAGCCGCACAGCCGCGCCGCCATCAGCAGCACCGCGGGGCGCACGCGCTTGCCGCCGCTCTTCTGGATGTAGGCGCCGATCTCGGGAATGACGTGGACCTGGGACTGGACCTGTCGATCGTACTCGCGCTCGACCGCCTCGAGGTCGGCCCGCACGGGTTCAAACAGCAGAACGAGGTCAGCCTGAGTCTTCGGAAGCGCGTTGGACAAGCTCGTCAATCTCACCATAGGCAGTCGCCGCTGTCAACGCGAAGCAGTGCCCGTTAATGCTTGCAGGGCTGAGCTTTGCGGCGTTCACGCACCGAACAGCCGAACGAAATTGCGGGTGACGGCGTCGACCACCTCCACCGTGGTGATCTGCCGTGTCGCGGCCACCACTTCGGCCACGCGCGCGACGTGCGCCGGCTCGTTGCGCTTGCCCCGGAACGGGATGGGCGCGAGGTAAGGGCTGTCGGTCTCGATCAGCAGGCGGTCCAGCGGGATCTCCGTCACCGCCTCACGCAGCGCCTCGGCCTTCGGAAACGAGACGATGCCCGGAATCGAGACGAAGTAGCCCGTCGCCAGGGCACGCCGCGCCGCCGCCGCGTCACCGGAGAAACAGTGAAACACCCCACGCGTATCGACGCCGCCGGACTCGCCGAGGATCCGCAGCGTGTCCTCTTCCGCTTCGCGCGTGTGGATGATCACCGGCAGATCGCGCTCGCGCGCGACCGCGAGTTGCGCGCGAAACACCGCCTGCTGCACGTCGCGCGGCGAGAAGTCGTAGTGATAGTCGAGCCCGATCTCGCCCACCGCGCGCGCGTCCGGCGTCGCGTCGAGGCGGCGGCGGACGAGAGCCGCCGCCTGCTCGGGGTCAGCCGCAAACAGATGCGCCTGATGCGGATGCACGCCGACCGCGGCCCGGCACTCGGGCCACAGCGTCCGCACCGTCATCCATCGCGCGGATTCCTCGTCGTCTTCGGCGCCAAGAATCACGAGCGCGGCAGTGACGCCGGCGCCGCGCGCGCGCTTGACGACGTCCGGCAGGTCGGCGATGAAGACCTCGCCGGCAATGTGGCAATGCGAATCGATCATGGCTCCGGCGGGCTCGCGACAACGAGCGTCACTTCGTTCGACGGCACGCCCGGTCCGGCCGCGCTCAGCGGCACGACGCGAACGTAATACGTCCCAGCAGGTACGGACTCAGCGGCATACGCCGTCTGCGTCGGTCCGAACGCGACTACGGCGGCGTTCGACGCCCCGGGCGAATACCCGGCGCGCAGTTGGTACCCCGTCACTGGCGCACCTGGGGCGGCGGCAACCGTCCACGACAGCGTCACGCGATCGCCATGCACGTTGGGCGACAACGCCGGCGCGCCCGGCGGCCTCGGTCCAACGAGCAGCAACACATCGTCGCTCGGCAGGCTCAGCCCGCCGGCGCTCTGCGCGCGAAGGCGAATCCAGTACGCCCCGTTGGGAATGCCGCCGGCTACGTACGACGTCTCGGTGCCGCCGGTGGCGAACCAGGCGAGGTTGCTCAACCCGCGCTCGGAGCCGGCTTCGATCACATACGTCTGCACGATGGCGACGTCGGCGTTGACCGGCGGTGCCCACTTGATGGTGATGACGTGGTCCACGGCCGAAGCCTCGACGCTGGTCGGCGGCGTCGGTGGTGGACCGAATCCAACCACCACCGCAACCTCGTTCGAGTCGATCGCTTCGCCATCGACGATGGCCTGCACGCGTACGAAGTAGGTACCGTCCGGCGCGTACACCGTCTCGGTCAGACGCAGCCCCATCGGCAGGCTCGCGATGATCGGGCCGTCGGGCACGGTGCGGGCCACCACTACATACGCCGAAGGTGGATTCCCGGCCGTTGGCGGCGACCACGACAAGGTGACGAACGGGCCGTTGACCGTGGCCGGCTGCAATCGCGGCGATTCGCTGAACGCGAAGGTGCTGGCCTGGACGCTGGCGTAGTCGCCGTCGGATTGCCACACGGCGACGGCATCGCCACCGCCATCGAGTCGCACACGTGGCACAGCCGCGTTGCCGCGAAACCGCTGCGACACCTCGACGTTGACACTCCACCTGTCCGTCACCGCGTCGTACATCGACGCCTGCACCAGATCCTGCTGTCCCGACCTGTAAACCCACACGAGTGCGGCGTTGCCGAGCGCGTCCATGTGGATGTCGGGCGTGGAGGCGTCGACGCCTGTGGTGCGGAACTGTGGGAAGACTTCCCACGCCACGCCGTTGTGCCGCTTCGTCTGCAGGTTGCGGAATGAGCCGTCGCTGTTCACCCACGCCGCGATCGTGAGGCCGGCCGCATCGATCGCGACTACCGGATCGAAGATGCCGGGCGATTCGCGCATCAGCACATCGGAAGGAAACCAGGTGTTGTTCTCCGCATCGCGGCGCACGGCTCGAATGCCCTGCGTGCCGGCGACGAACTTCCAGACAAGCGTGGCGGCCGTGCCGTCGGCGCTCATGGCCAGTCGTGGCTCGGTGGCCGTCTCCCCGGACGGCGAGATGTCGACGACCGCTGACCACACCGCGTCCTCGATCGTGAACCGCCTCGTCTGCACACGCCCATCCGCTCGCGCCCACGCGGCGATGGCATTGCCCTCGTCGTCCATGGCGAGCACGGGCGCGCCGGTGACGTTCGACCCGTCGACAGACAAGTCGCGCGGCGCCTGCCAGAGGCTGGTTTCGACGTCGAAGCGCCGGCTGCGAACGACGGACGTGGTCGCCCCGGTCGCGACCCACACCACCAGGATGTTGCCGGCGGCATCAACGGCGACGCGTGGATGGAGCGCCGTGGCCGCAGCGGCCGCAAGGGCGACCGGCGTGCTGTAGCGCACGCCGTCGTAGCGCGCCACTTCGGGAATGTCGGAGCCGTCGCCCGGCGCCGAGCGCCGAACCCAGACGGCCGCGCCAACACCGAACGCGTTGAGCGCGAGATCCGACGACTCGCCGGTGAACTCCGCGCCCGGTGTTGAGGTGAGCGCAACGGGTGCAGTCCACAGCCCCGACGACAGCGTCAATGCGCTCGACTGCGGAACGCGGGCGCCACTGGCGCCGCCGATCCACGTCGCCACGGCGCGCCCGTTGCCGTCGAGGACCACGCGCGGCAGCCGCGCCTGCTGGCCGCGCGCGGTGAGATCGATCGGCGGCGA
>JADZCY010000308.1 GCA_020851325.1 Acidobacteriota bacterium
AACTCGGCGATGATCTGCGTGTTGCGGTTGGTGCGCTCCATGCGGACGTCGAGCGTCTTGGTGCCGCGCAGCACGAGGAACGAGTCCATCGGCCCGAGAATCGCGCCGGCCGCGTTCTGCACGAATCGCATCCACTCCACGTCATCGTCATGCTTGACGACGACGACGCCGCCGACGCTGTCGCTGTGGCCGTTGAGGAACTTGGTCGTGCTGTGCAGCACGATGTCGGCGCCCATCTCCAGCGGCCGCTGGATGTACGGACTCGCAAACGTGTTGTCGACGACGACGCGGACGTCGTGGCGGTGCGCGATGTCACTGACGGCGGCGAGATCGGTGATCGACAGCATCGGGTTGGTCGGCGTCTCGACGAACAGATACTTTGTCTTCTTCGTGATCGCCGGCTCGATGGTGTCGAGGTTCGAGGTGTCGACGTAGGTGAAGTCGAGCCCGAACTTGCGGCGCACGCGCTCGAACAGGCGGAACGTGCCGCCGTAGGTGTTGTCGCTCACCACGACGTGATCGCCGGATTCGAGGCGCGTGAGCACCGCGTCGATCGCGGCCAGCCCCGAGGCGAACGCGAAGCCGGCGACGCCGGACTCAATGGCCGCGACGTTGCGCTCGAGCGCCATGCGGGTCGGATTCTGCGTCCGTCCGTACTCGTAGCCCTTGTGCTGGCCGAGGCCTTCCTGCACGTAGGTCGAGGTCTGATAGATCGGCGTCATGATGGCGCCGGTGGACGGGTCGGGCTCCTGGCCCGCGTGAATGCAGATGGTGCTGAAGCGCGCGCGATCGGTGAGTTTCATGAGGGATGATCCGGAACGAGCAACGATACTCTGTTATCATTTCGGCGCGCAATCGACCTGCACATGCCCGTTCCCGCCCGCACGCCGCTGCTGCCCGGGCTGCCGGCGTCACGCCCGCACGGCTGGCGCCACTGGCTGCGCGGCACATGGCCCGGACGCACGCTGCTCTTCGGTCTTGTCGTCAAGCTGATCACCACGGCGTGGCAGGCCACCGGCGCGGCGTTGCCGTCGCTGCTCGACGTCCTCAACACGCTCGGCGGACTCGCATTGCTGTTCGTCTGCGCCTACGCGCTGACGCGCCTCACCTTCTGGGCGAAGCGGCGGCTGCTGTGGCGCGTGCGTCGCAAGCTCATCCTCTCGTACGTCTTCGTCGGCGTGGTGCCGGTGCTGCTGGTGATCACGTTCTTCCTGCTGGCGTCGCTGCTGCTGTTCTTCAACGTCAGCTCGTACCTGGTGAAGTCGCGCCTGCAGTCGCTCACCGACCAGGCGCAGTTCCTCGCGCAGACGGTCGTCGCCGAAGTGCAGAGCAGTCCATCGCCGGCGATGGCGCTGGAGTCGCTCGCGCGTCGTCAGACCGGCATGGCGGCGCGCTACCCGTTTGTCTCCCTCGCCATCGTGCCGATGAGCGGACTGACGTGCGAGGCGCCGGCCGGTGGCGAAGCGCGGCGGCCGCGTGCGTTGCCGGTCGGACTCCCCGTCGCCGTCGGTCCGTGGGGCCATCTCGATGCGCCGGTCAGCCTGCCGGGATGGGTGACGTGCGACGGCATGTCGAGCCTGATTGCCTACAACGTGCTGCCGACCAGCGACGATCCGCGGTCGCACACGCGTCTCGTGATGCGCGCGGTGGCGATTCCCGACGTCGTCGCGCCGACGTGGGCCGTGGTGCTCGACCTGCCGATGTCGCGCGTCGTCGAGGAGCGCATGCGCGCGGAAACCGGCATCCGCGTCGGGGAAGTGACGGCGTCGCCGTTCGGCGATCGCGAGTCGAGCCTGCCGGGCGCGGGCCGCGCCCTCGAGCCCAGTGATCCCGAGGTGGTTGCTGACGGCACGTGGTCGCCGCGCTCACCGACGTGGGTGGCGTTTCTCGACTACGTCGACTGGACCACCGGCGTCACCTCGAGCGCCACGCTGGCGATGCGCATCGACGTGGTCGCCATCTACGAACGGCTGTCGGCTTCATCGGCACGCATCGGCGAACTCACCTTCGGGCAGTTGCTGGTGATCGTCCTCGCCGTCGTCGGCGGCCTGTTCCTGGTGATTCAGTTCGTCGCGCTGCTGATCGGATTGCTGCTGGCCCGCCAGATCACCGGCGCCGTGCACGATCTGTTCACCGGCACGCAGCACCTGCGTAATCGCGACTTCGCCTACACCATTCCCGTGCGCGCCCGCGATCAACTGGGCGAACTCGCCGAGTCGTTCAACGCCATGACCAGCGAGGTGACGACGCTGCTCGGTGAAGTGTCGGAGAAGGGCCGTCTCGAGCAGGAGATGCACGCCGCGCGCGACATCCAGCAGAAGCTGCTGCCGCCGGCGCCGCGTCACATCCCCGGCCTGACCCTGGCGGCGTTCTGTGAACCGGCCCGCGAGGTGGCCGGCGACTACTACGACTTCCTGCCGATCACCGACACCATGCTCGGCGTGCTGATTGCCGACGTGGCGGGGAAGGGGCTGGCCGCCGGCCTCTACATGGCGCAGCTCAAGGTGATCGTGCAGTCGCTGGCGCGTCTGCACCACGAGCCGAAGGCGTTTCTCGTCGCCGTGAACAAAGTGGTGGCGCAGAACCTCGATCCGCGCAGCTTCATCACCATGACCTACGGCGTCATCGATCTCGAGCGGCGCGAGATGACGTTTGCCCGCGCCGGTCATTGCCCGTTGATCCACGTGCCCGGCGCCGCCGCCGCCGGCCTGCGCCACGCCGAGCTGCTGGCGCCTGATGGCCTGGTCGTCGGCCTGCAGATCGACGAGGGGCAGATGTTCGAGGCGTCGATCGAGGAACGCACGATTCGCCTGGCGCACGACGATCTCGTGGTGCTCTTCACCGACGGCATCAGCGAAACGATGAACGAGGCGTTCGACTGCTACGGCGAAGCCCGGCTGGCCAAGGTCATCGAGCAATACGCGCACCTGCCCTTCGATCAACTGCGCTCGTATATCCTTGCGGAGCTCCGCGCCTTTGCTGCCGGCGCCGACCAGCACGACGATATGACGATGATCCTGATGAGGGTGGATTGAGCACCCTGACCGTCATCTTCCGCACGTGGTCCGAGATCGAGGCCAACGTCGTCCAGGCGCTGCTCGAAAGCCACGGTGTGGCCTCGGTGCGCACCGCCGGTCCGCCGCCCGGCATGTTTCCGTTCACCGTGAGCACGCTCGGCGAAGCGCGTGTATCGGTGCGCGACGAGGAGGCCGAGGACGCGCGCCGGATCATCGAGTCGCACCGGGAGCAGGTGTCGGGAGGGTTGGTGGTGCCGCTGCCGCAGCAGTTCGCCGCGCTCGAAGCGCGGCTGGGCTATCGCTTCCGCGATCGCGGGCTGCTCGAGCATGCGCTGACGCACAAGTCCAAGGCGCACGAGGATCCGAGCGGCGGCGTCGTCGACAACGAATCGCTGGAATTCCTCGGTGACGCGGTGCTCGGCCTGGTGGTCGCCGACGCGCTGTTCCGCGCCTTCCCGCAATCCTCCGAAGGGCAGAAGTCGAAGATCAAGGCCAACCTCGTCTCGACCACGGCGCTGGCCGAGATGGCGAACGCACTCGGCCTGGGCGATCACATGATCCTCGGACGCGGCGAGGAAAAGACCGGCGGCCGCCGCAAGCCGGCGCTGTTGGCGGACACATGCGAAGCGCTGATCGCGGCGCTCTACATCGATGGTGGCCTCGACGCCGCGCGCGGCTTCATCCTGCGCGAGCTTGGCTCGCACATCGAAGAGGCGCGGCAGCCGGGCTTCTTCGGCCGCGATCACAAGTCACGACTCCAGGAACGGCTGCAGAGCCTCGGTCGTTCGCTGCCGCACTACCGTGTGTCGGCGGAGAGCGGTCCCGAGCACCGCAAGCTGTTCGTCGTGCAGGTGACGGTGGACGACGTGCAGCTGGCGCAGGCGGAAGGCCGGACGAAGAAGGACGCCGAGCAGGAAGCGGCACGGCTGGCGCTGGCGGGATTGCCGGCACCAGGAAGCAGCTAGCAGCTAGCTGCTAGCAGGAAGCAGGTAGCGCGCGTCAGTCGATTTCGATGATGCCGACGGCGCGCCGATCGCCGGCGGCGCGGGCAACCGTGGCCGGTTCCGTCTCCGGCAGCCGCGCCGCGGCGTAGGCCTGCACTTCGCGCGCGACTTCGTCCACCGACGGCGGCACCGGGCGGCAGTGCAGCCGCACCCACAGCCGCATCAGCGGATCGGAGTAGCTGTAGCGCTTCTGTCGCGAGACGATCAGGTCGACGTCTTCAAGCCACGACAGGTAGTCCTTGGTCGAGCCGGGCGTGCGCTGCAGGCGATGCGCGATTTCGGTGAGCGTCAGCGGTTCGTCCTCGGCCAGGATCTCGAGGATCGCCTTGAGCGCGCCGTAGCCGCGGGCGCGGTGCAACCGCAGTTCGTAGCGATAGCCGCACCAGGTGGTGAGACCGCCGTCCGCCGTGAGGAGCGCGGTGAGCGCGCTGATCGGATCGCCGCCGCGGCCACTCATGCTCGCCGACACATCGCCCATGGCGCGCACATACGCGGCGCGTCCGTCGGTGAGCGCCTGAATCGTGCGGCCGAGGAACTCGCGATCTTCCACGGAGTCGCCGGTCGGCGGCAGCATCGACGTCACCTCGCCGGGCGACAGCGCCGGCAGGTGGATGACCTCGAAGCGCGCCCCGGCGTCGCGCAGCAGGCGATGCGCGCGGGCGACGTAGCGGCTGGTGAGGACGAAGCGGTTCGGGCTGGCGGCAAGCGCGTCCAGCGTTTCGCGCAGCACGTGGCGCAGGTTCGGGAAGCTCTCGAACGTGCGGAGTTCCAGCACCTCGTCGAGCAGGAACGTCGTTGGCGTGTCGCCGGCGGGGCGGGTCATCAGCCGCAGCGTGCGATCGAACGCCTCGCGCGCCGACGACGGATCGGCGCCGGCGGGAGCGCCGGGCCGTGCCGCGGCCGTCACCGCGCGGCAGAAGCGTTCGGGCGTGCTGGCCGAGCGTTCGACGTCGATGTACTGGCAGCGCGCGCGGCCCAGGCGATCGGCAATCGCGTGGAGGAGCGTCGTGCGGCCGGTGCCGCAACCGCCGAGCACGACGGCGATCCGCGACGGGTTTGCATCGAGAGCCGCCTCGACGCGCCGCTCGAGACCTTCGTATGGCGCCATCATCGTCCCGCCTGCTCCAGCATCGGCATCTTCACTCCACGTTCGCGCGCAGTTCGTATGGCGTCCGGATAACCCGCATCGGCATGGCGAACGACGCCCATGCCGGGATCGCAGGTCAACACCCGGCGCAATTTCTCGTCCGCGTCCGCACTGCCGTCGGCGACGATCACCATACCGGCGTGCAGCGAGTAGCCGATGCCGACGCCGCCGCCGTGATGCACCGACACCCAGGTCGCGCCGGCCGATGCGTTCAGCAGGGCATTCAGGATCGGCCAGTCGGCGATGGCATCGGAGCCGTCGCGCATGCCTTCGGTTTCGCGATTGGGCGAGGCCACCGAGCCGGTGTCCAGATGATCGCGGCCGATGACGATCGGCGCGGAGACCACGCCGGTGCGGACCAGTTCGTTCAGCTTCAGGCCAAAGCGGGCGCGATCGCCGAGGCCGAGCCAGAAGATACGGGCGGGCAGTCCCTGGAAGGCGACGCGTTCAGCGGCCAGGCGAATCCAGCGGCACAGCGCCGTGTCGCTCGCGAACATCTCGAGCGCGGCCCGATCGGTGGCGTGGATATCGGCCGGATCGCCGGAGAGCGCGGCCCAGCGGAACGGTCCCTTGCCTTCGCAGAAGAGCGGGCGGATGTACTCCGGCACGAAGCCGGGGATGCGGAACGCATCGTCGACGCCGGCGCGCACGGCCTGGGCGCGGATGTTGTTGCCGTAGTCGAAGACCACGGCGCCACGATCCTGCAGCGCGCGCATGGCGGCGACGTGCGCGCCCATGGCGGCAAGGCTGCGGCGTTCGTACTCGGCCGGATCGCTGGCGCGCAGCGCCGCCGCCTCGGCGAGCGTCACTCCGTTCGGGACATAGCCGACCAGCGGATCGTGCGCTGAGGTCTGATCCGTCACCACATCCGGCACGACGCCGCGCCGCACCAGTTCGGGCAGGACGTCGGCGGCGTTGGCCAGCAGGCCAATCGAGCGCGGCGTGCGCGCAACCATCGCGGCCTGGGCGCGGGCCAGCGCTTCGTCCAGCGAGGTGGTGGACTCGTCGAGATAGCGGCTGTGCAGGCGGCGTTCGATGCGGACCGGATCCACTTCGACCACGATCGCGACGCCGTCATTCATCGTCACCGCGAGCGGCTGGGCGCCACCCATGCCGCCGAGGCCGGCGGTGACCGTCAGGCGTCCGGCCAGCGATCCGCCGAAGTGACGACGTGCCAGTTCGGCCAGCGTTTCGTAGGTGCCTTGCAGGATGCCTTGCGTGCCGATGTAGATCCAGCTGCCGGCCGTCATCTGGCCGTACATCGTCAGGCCGCGATCCTCGAGATCGCGGAACGTCTCCCACGTCGCCCAGCGCGGAACGAGATTCGCATTCGCGATGATCACGCGCGGCGCGTGCGGCGAGGTGCGGAACACGGCCACCGGTTTACCGGATTGCACAACGAGCGTTTCGTCGTGATCGAGCGCGCGCAGCGCATCGACGATGGCATCGAAGGCCGGCCACGAGCGCGCCGCCTTGCCGGTGCCGCCATAGACAACGAGATCCTCGGGCCGTTCCGCCACCTCCGGATCGAGGTTGTTCATCAGCATCCGCAGCGCGGCTTCCTGAGGCCAGCCCTTGCACGTCAGCGACGTGCCGCGAGGGGCGCGGATCGAACGCACTTCTGTAGTCATCTGCGGCGGACGCGAATGGGCGGGACGAAAACCGAAAGTAAGAAACTAAGCAGCACCACGCGGCTTGTCAAACTCTAAATGCAAACTGAAATCAGTTGACAACGACGCCGGTGGCGTACTCGAGCGCGCCCGATGCGATCAACGCCGACAACGCGTCGATATCGGGCGCCGGTGAACGATCGTCGACGAGCATCGGTACGACCGCGCGCACCGCGGCGTGCGCGCCCATCAGCGCCGGTGTGCTGGCGATGGGCGCACGCAGATCGATCGCCTGGCAGGCGCACATCAGTTCAACGGCAAGCACGAGCCGCGCCAGTTGCAGCGCGCGTTCGGCCTTGAGCGACGCGCCCATGCTCATGCTGACGTGATCTTCCTTGTTGGCCGAGGTCGGGATGGTGTCGGCCGAGGCGGGATGACACAACGTCTTGAGCTCCGAGGTCAGCGCCGCCGCCGTCACCTGCGCCATCATGAAGCCCGACTGCAGGCCGCCGCGTTCGACGAGAAACGCCGGCAGGCCCGACAACGCCGGATTCACCAGCCGTTCCGATCGCCGTTCGCTGATCGTGGCCAGTTGCGTCACCGCCATCGCCAGCACGTCGGCCGCCAGCGCGACCGGCGCGCCGTGGAAGTTGCCACCGGAGACGATTTCAGCCTCCGTCGCGAACACCATCGGGTTGTCGGTCGCCGCGTTCATCTCCACGCTGACGATATGACGGACCCAGGCCAGCGCTTCCCGCGCCGCGCCGTGCACCTGCGGCACGCAGCGTTCCGAATAGGCATCCTGCACGCGGCCGCAGTTGGCGTGCGATGCGTTCAGCGGACTGCCGTCGATGAGCCGCCACAGGTTGTCGGCGGCCGCCGCCTGTCCGGCGAAGGGCCGCGGCGCATGAATGCGCGGATCGAACGGCCGGCGCGAGCCGAGCAGGCCATCGATGCTGAGCGCCGCGGTGACATCAGCCGCGCGCGCCAGACGTTCCGCGCCATCGAGCGCAAGCGCGAGCACCGCCGTCGAGGCCTGCGTGCCGTTGATCAGCGCCAGGCCTTCCTTGGGACCGAGTGCCACTGGCGTCAGACCCGCCGAAGCCAGCGCCCGCGCGCCGTCCTCGCTGCGCGTGCCGTCCCACGTCTGACCTTCACCAATCAGCACGAGTGCGAGATGTGCCAGCGGCGCGAGGTCGCCGCTGGCACCGACCGAGCCGCGGCAGGGCACGCGGGGATGAATGCCGTCGTTGAGCAGGGCCAGCAACGCCTCGAGCGTTTCGACGCGGATCCCCGAAAACCCTTTCGCCAGCACGTTGGCGCGCAGCACCATCATCGCGCGCACGGCGCGCGGCGGCAGCGGGTCGTCGACGCCGGCGGCATGACTCCGCACCAGGTTCACCTGCAATGCCGCGAGATCGGCCTTGTCGATGCGCGTTTCGGCGAAGTTGCCGAAGCCGGTGTTGATGCCGTACACCGCCGCGTCACCCGACGCCATCGCATCGACGACGCGGCGCGAGGCGATGACGCGCGCGCGGGCGTCGTCGGCCAGTCCGACGTCGACCTGCCGATCGGCGATCGCCACCAGTTGCTCGAGCGTCAGCGTCGTCCCGTCGAGGAGAATCATCGTCGGTAGGATACAGTAGTAAGCATGAACATCGCGGTTCTGGGCGCGCAGTGGGGAGACGAAGGCAAGGGCAAGATCGTCGATTTGTTGACGCCGCATTTCGGCGTCGTGGCGCGCTACCAGGGCGGGCACAACGCCGGCCATACCGTTTACGTGCACGGCAAGAAGTTCGTCCTGCACCTGATCCCCTCCGGCATCCTGCATCCCGGCGTCCGCTGCGTCATCGGCAACGGCGTCGTCGTCGATCCGCAGGCGCTGTTCACGGAGATCGACGAACTGGCGCGGCTCGGCATCGAGGTCGGCGATCGCCTGGTGATCAGCGAGAAGGCACATCTCATCCTGCCGTATCACCGCGAACTGGACGTGCTGAGCGAAGCGCGACGCGGTGAACGCCGCATCGGCACGACGTCGCGCGGCATCGGCCCGGCCTACGAAGACAAGATCGGCCGCCGCGGCATCCGCGTCTGCGACCTCGTCGACACCAAGGCGCTGGCCGACGAAGTGCGCGAGAACGTGCACGCGCGCAACCAGATCATCAAGGACAACAAGATGGACTGGCGGGCCGTCTACGAGCGGCTGCTGGCCGACGGCGAACGCATGCGCCGCTGGACCGGCGACGTCTCGTTGATGCTCGCCGAAGCGATGCAGCAGGGCACGCGTATCCTCGTCGAAGGCGCGCAGGGGACGATGCTCGACATCGATCACGGCACCTATCCCTTCGTCACCTCGTCGAACGCGTCGGTGGGCGGCGCCTGCACGGGTCTCGGCATTCCGCCGAAGGCGGTGCACGGCGTGCTCGGCGTGGCGAAGGCCTACACGACGCGCGTCGGCGAAGGGCCGCTGCCAACGGAACTGCATGGCGAGATGGGCGAGCGGCTCCGCGAGAGCGGTCAGGAGTACGGCGCGTCCACGGGCCGTCCGCGCCGCTGCGGCTGGTACGACGCCGTTGCGGTGCGTTACGCCGTCCGTGTGAACGGCATCGACGCCCTGGCGCTGACGAAGCTCGACGTGCTCGACGGTCTGCCGTCGATCGACATCTGCACCGGCTACGCCGTCGGCTCGCGCACGCTGACGGAATTCCCGGCCGATCTGAACACCGTGGGACCGTGCGAACCCGTCTACGAGTCGTGGCCGGGATGGACGACGCCGACGCGCGGCGTCACGCGCTTCGAGGATCTGCCGGTGGAAGCGCGTCGCTACATCGCGCGGCTGGAAGAGGTGAGCGGCGTGCCGATGGCGATCGTCTCGACGGGCACCGATCGCACCGAGACGATCATCCGCCGCGACAGCATCGCGGCGCAGTGGTTCCCCGACGTCTCAGTCAGCGCCGTCTGACGGTTTCGGCGTGCGGTGCCGGTCGACGAAGCCCTGCATCGCGTCGACGTCGAGCCCCTGCAGCCGTAACCCGGCGCGATAGCGCGGCGGCTTGCCGGCCGGCATCTCGAAGGTCGCCCACACCACCGACCCGCCGCAGCGCAGCACCCGCGTCTCTTCGGGCAGGACGACGCGCACCTTCTGGTTCGGCTTCAACACGATCTTCGAGATGACCTGCGCGCCGACGGTGGAGAGATCCACCAGTTCGGCGGCGTTGCCGTCGACGGTGACCGCCACGCCGTCGTTCAGGCGGAAGCGCTCAGCACGCCGGGTGCCACGTTGATCGAGCGGCCGTGCGGCTGCCGGCGTGTCCTCCGCTGGCGGTGCCGCGACCGCGGACGCCGTGGCGGTGGGCGAACCGGCCACCGGAATGTTCGCGCCGCTCTTGCGTTTGGTCGATGGCGCGCGTTCGGGACGAGGCGCGCGCGGCAGGATGCGAATCTCGCATGAGGCGAGGGACGGGTCCTCGACGATCCGCCCGATGAGCGCGTCGCCGCGGGGGCCGACGGCAAACTCTTCGTCGATCGCCACCACGGCCGGCTTGGTCGTCGCGATGTACTCGACGGCCTGCCGCACCTCGTGATCCGTGAACGTCTGCACCGCGGTATCGGCGGGGAGTTGCTTCCGCAACACCGGCAGCGCGACAGAGGGACCGATCAGGACGAGCGCCGACACAACTTCCTGAGTGTATAACACGCCGCCGCGCTCAGGCGCCGCGGTCCGTCGCGGTGTAGTGCGCCAGCAGCAGCCGCTGCGAGTCCACCGGCTCGTCGTCGGCGCCGGGCGTCTCGCGCACGTAGGTGCCGTCGGTCCGCAGGAGCCACGCGCGCGTGTTGTCGGCCCGCACCGCCGCCAGCACGACGTCGCGCAGGTGCTGCCGCCACTCCGGATCCAGCACCGGGAACAGCACCTCGACGCGACGATCGAGGTTGCGCTCCATGAGATCGGCGCTGCCCAGATACACCTCGGGGGCGCCGGCGTTCTCGAAGTAATAGATGCGCGAATGCTCGAGGAAGCGCCCGACGATGGAGCGGACGCGGATGCGGTCGCTGATGCCGGGAATGCCGGGACGCAGGCAGCAGACCCCGCGCACGATCATGTCGATGGGCACGCCCGCCTGCGACGCCTTGTAGAGCGTGCGGATCATCGCCGGGTCGGCGACGGCGTTGTTCTTGATGATGATGCCCGCCGGCTTGCCGTCGGCAGCGTGCGCCATTTCGCGCTCGACCAGCGCGCGAAAGCCGGTGCGCAGCCCGGCCGGCGCCACCAGCAGCGCCTGGTGCGACTTGCGGCTCGAGTATCCCGTCAGCGAGTTGAACACCTCGCTCACGTCGTCGACGATGCCGCCATCGGCCGTGAAGAGGCCGAAGTCGGTGTAGACCTGCGAGGTGACGCGGTTGTAGTTGCCGGTGGCGAGATGCGCGTAGCGGCGAATGCCGTCGGTTTCCTTGCGGACCACCAGGCACAGCTTGCAGTGCACCTTGATGTTCACCAGCCCGTAGACGACGTGGATGCCGGCGGATTCCAGGCGCGTCGCCCACGCGATGTTGTTGCGTTCGTCGAAGCGGGCCTTGAGCTCGACGAGCACCGCCACCTGCTTGCCCTGCTCGGCCGCCTCGATCAGCAGGTTGACCAGCGGCGAGTTGGCGCCGATGCGATACAGCGTCATCTTGATGGCGACGACGTTGGCATCGTCGACGGCGGCGCGGAGGAACGTTTCGACCGACGTGAAGGAGTCGAACGGATGGTGGATGAGGAAGTCCTGATCCGCGATCTGCTCGAACACCTTGTCGGCATCGTCAGGACCCCAGAGCGTGTGCGGGATGAACACCGGATCCTTCAGCGCCGGACGATGCAGCTTCGTCAGCATGTGCCAGTCGCCGAAGCCGAGGCGCTCGGACGTGCGCGTGACGACATCCTCGTCCACCTCGAAGTTCTCCATGAGGATGTTGAGGATGCGGCGCGGCATGTCGGATTCGACCTGCAGCAGCGACAGCGCGCCGTAACGCAGCTGCTTCAAGCCGCGATCGACGGTCTCGAGCAGATCGTCGGCCTCGTCTTCCTGGATCACCATGTCGGTGTCGCGGATGACGCGGAAGAGGAACGCACCTTCCACCTGCGTGCCGGGGAAGAGTTCCTGGATGCTGCGGCGGATGACGTCTTCGAGAAAGACGAACGTCTGTCCGGGCAGACCCGCGAGTCCATCCGGCAGCGCGATGAAGCGGGGCAGCATGCCCGGCACCTTGACGCGCGCGAACTTGGTGCGGCCGCCGTGACGCACGCGCACGGCGAGGTTCATGCTCAGGTTCGAGATGTAGGGGAACGGATGTCCCGGATCGAAGGCGAGCGGCGTGAGGACGGGAAAGATCTGCGTCTTGAAATAGTCCGCCAGCCACTGCTCGATCGCCGGCGTGTAGTCGGCCGGTTCGAGGAAGTGGATGCCTTCGGCGGTCAGCGCGGGTCGCAGCTCGCGCGTCCACGTTGCGACCTGTTCGTCGATCTGCGCCAGCGCGCGGGCGCGAATGATCGTCAACTCGTCGGCGGTGCTCAAGCCGTCGAAGGAGGTTTCCTCGATGCCGGCGCGGAACTTCTTCAGGATGGTGGCGACGCGCACCATGAAGAACTCGTCGAGGTTGGTGCCGGCAATGGCGAGGAACTTGACGCGCTCGAGCAGCGGATGCGCCGGATCCTGCGCCTGCGCGAGGACGCGGCGGTTGAACTCGAGCCAGCTCAGTTCACGATTGATGTAGAGCGCCGGCGCCTGCAGATCCGCGGGATCGAGGCGCGACCAGTCCACCGGCGGCTGGCCGGCCGGCGGTTTCGCGAGTGCTGCCCGGCCGCGCCGGCCCGAGCGTCCGGTTGCGGCGCGGGGAGTCGTCACGGCCGGTAGCTTACCAAACCGATGTAACGTCCCTCGGTCAGCTCAGCCAGAGCAGGATCGCGAAGAGGATCACCGTGGCCGTCACCAGTTGCTCGAGCCAGCGCTGGCCCTTCAGCACCGCCAGCCTGACACCGGCGAGGCCTCCGACGAAGTTGCCGGCCGCCAGTGCCAGACCACGCGGCCAGTCGATGGCGCCGGCGCCGCCGAAGATGGCCAGCGACAGCACCGTGATGAGCAACACGCTCAGCACCTTCACCGCGTTGCCGCGGATCAGCGGCAGTCCGGCGGCGGTGGTCAGCGCGAGGATGAAGAAGCCGACGCCCGCCTGGATGAATCCGCCATAGACGCCGACGCCGAAGAAGCCCGCCGTGAGCTGCCACGACGAACTGGCCAGCGCGCGTCGCGGCGCCGACCCCTGGGCGCGGGGCCGGTTCGACCACAGCGACCACAGCGTGACCGCGAGCATCGCCATCGACAGCAGTCGCGTGAAGGCGAAGTCGGGCACGCGCAGGGCCGCCCACGTGCCGACGCCGGCGCCCACCACGGCCGGCACCGACGCGCGGAGCGCATAGCCCCAGTCGAGTGCGCCGTGACGGTGATACCCCCAGACGCCGCTGATGTTCTGCGCCAGCACACCGACGCGATTGGTGGCTTTGGCCACCGTCGCCGGTAGTCCGAGAAACAGCAGGATGGGGAGCGTCAGGAACGAACCGCCGCCGGCGAGCACGTTGACAACGCCGGCGACGAGGCCGGCTCCGGCCAGGAGCGCGACTTCAGTCAGGAAGGACACGGCGCGATCGTAGCGCAGGTGCGCGAATCGTTCCGGTTCAGGCATACTGCGGACCACGCGCGGGCCGGCGCCCGCCATCCCGGAGAGCCCACGATGAGATCAGCCTGGAAGAGCCTTGGTGCCGCACTGGCCGTCGTCGCCGTCACCGCCGTCGTCGACGCGACGCAGCAGCAGGCGGGCACGCGCCGCGAACCGCAGTTCGAGAACAGCGAAGTACGCGTGTGGAAATCGATCATCATGCCGAACCAGCCGCTGGCGCTGCACCGCCACGATCACGGCCGGACGATCGTCGCGCTGAAGGGCGGCACGCTCGACGTCGTCGACAGCAAGGGGACGACGCAGCAGAAGATGACGTGGGAGACGGGCAAGGCGTACTGGCTGGACGCCGATGCTCCGGGTACGCAGCACGGTGACCTGAACAAGACCGGTGAGCCGATCGAAGTCATCGTCGTCGAACTGAAGAACGATGTGCGCAAGTAGCGACGCGGTGTGGCCGGCGGGCGTGGCGCGGTCGTGACGGTTCGTGAGTGGGCACCGACGACGCGGCGCTACGTGCTGCTGGGCACGGTGCTGTACATCGTGCTGACGGCGGCGGTGACCTACCCGCAGGTCCGTCTCATGCGCGAGGGCGTGAACGACGTCGGCGATCCGTTGCTGAACACGTGGGCGCTGGCGTGGGTGGCGCACCAGTTACCCTTCGCGCCGGCGCACGTCTTCGACGGCAACATCTTCCATCCCGAAAAGCGGACGCTGGCCTACTCGGAGACGCTGCTGGCGCCGGCAGTGATTGGCGCGCCGCTGCTCTACGCCGGCGCGGGGCCGATCCTCGTCTACAACCTGCTGCTGTTCGCCTCGTTCGTCTTCACCGGACTCGGCATGGCGCTGCTGGTGCGCGAGCTCACCGGGCACGCCGTCGCCGGCCTCATCGCCGGGACGATGTGCGCGTTTCTGCCGTATCGGTTCGACCACTATGCGCATTTCCAGTTGCTGCAGATGCAGTGGATCCCGCTGGCGTTGTGGGCGCTGCACCGACTCCTGAATGACGGACGCCTGCGCTACGGCGTGGCGCTCGGGCTGTTCGTCGGCGCGCAGGGCCTGACGTCGATGTACAACGCCATCTTCCTCGGCACGTTCCTCGCCGTCGTCGGTGGCGTGTTGCTGGCGCTGGACCTGGGGAGGGCACGGGAGCGCTGGCGGCCAATCCTCGCCTCGATGGTGATTGCCGGCGTGCTCGTCTCGCCAGTGGTGATCGTCCATGCACGCGCGCGTGATGTCGTCGGTGAGCGGTCGCGTGGCGACGCGATTGGCGGCAGCGCGGAATGGAAGAACTTCCTGGCGGCGCCCCCCAACAGCTACATGCACGCGCGATGGTCGCGATCGTTTGGCGATGCCGAGCGAAAGCTGTTCCCCGGTGTGATGGCGCTGGTGTGCGCGGCGATCGGGTTATGGCCGCCGTGGAACCGCGTTCGCGCGGCGTACGTCGTGGGCGGGCTGGTGTCGGCCCAGATCGCACTCGGGCTCAACGGCTGGCTCTTTGGCCTGCTGTTCGACTACGTGCTGCCGTTTCGCAGCCTGCGCGTGCCGGCGCGCATGGGCATGATGGTGAGCATCGCGGTGGTGGTGCTGGCCGGGTATGGCATCGCACGACTGCTGCCGCATGTGCGCGCGTCCTGGCGCCCGGCGGCGGCCGCGGTGCTCGGCGCGCTGGTGCTGCTCGACTCGTGGGTGGCGCCGCTGTCGCTGCGCCGCGTGGCGACGACCGCGCCGGAGACCTACGCCGATCTGCGGCGCGACAAGGGCGATCCGCCCGAGGTGAGTTTTGTCCGTCGCCTGTCCGATCCCGTGCCCGCGGTGCTGCTGGAGTTTCCGATCAGCCGCGAAGATCCGACGTTGATGTATTACTCGACGTTCCACTGGCAGCAACTCGTCAACGGCTACAGCGGTTTCTTCCCGTTGTCGTACATCGAACTGTTCAATCAGACGGCGGCGTTTCCCGACCCGTCCACCGACGGCGCGCTGCTGCGGCGCGGCGTGCGCTATGTCACCGTGCACGGGGAGATGATGCGTGAAGGGGAGTATCAGCGCATGATTGCCGCCATCGATGCGCGGCCGAACGACTTCCGCCTGATCTCGCGGCGGCCGTGGCACGGCAGCGAGATCAGCCTGTACTACTTCTTCCCGGACATGAAACAGTAGATCCATCATGTCGGACCTGGCTCATCCTTCAGTCGACCTGCAGATCGTGCCGCGCGTGCGCGACATCGGCGGTTTCGCGGTGCAGCGCGTGCTGCCCTCGGCGCGCCGCAAGATGGTGGGACCGTTCATCTTCCTCGATCGCATGGGGCCGGCGCTGTTCGAGCCCGGCGAGGGGCTCGACGTGCGGCCGCATCCGCACATCGGCCTGGCGACGGTGACGTACCTGTTCGAAGGCGAGATCCTGCACCGCGACAGCGTCGGCAGCGTGCAGCCGATTCGTCCCGGCGACGTCAACTGGATGACGGCGGGCAAAGGCATCGCGCATTCGGAACGCACGCCGGGCGAGTTGCGGGCGTCGCGCGGCGGCGTGAGCGGCCTGCAACTGTGGGTGGCGCTGCCGAAAGCCGTGGAGGACGGCGCGCCCGGATTCTCGCATCACGATCGCGCGGACCTGCCGACCATCGACGATGACGGCGTGCAGGCGCGTGTGGTGGCGGGATCGTTTCTCGGCGTGCGATCGCCGGTGCCGCTGGTGTGGGAGACGGTGCTCGTCGATCTGACGCTGGCGCCGGGCGCCTCGGTGCCGATCTCCGCGCATCACGACGAGCGCGCGATCTATCTCATCTCGGGCAGCGCGCTGCTCGACGGCCAGCCGATCGACGCCGGGCCGCTGTATGTGTTGAAGCCCGGATTGCCGGTGACGTTGAAGGCGATCACGCCGGTGTCGGCGGCGATCCTCGGCGGCGAGCCGATGGATGGTCCGCGGCATATCTGGTGGAACTTCGTGTCGAGTTCTCAGGATCGCATCCGCCAGGCGCGCGCGGACTGGATGGCCGGCCGCTTTGGCGGCGTCCCCGGCGAAACGGAGTGGATCCCGGCGCCGGACTGGCTGCCCGGCTCCCGCCCCGGCTCCTGATTTTCGCTTTCCCGCCTCCCGCCTCCCGCCTGCCGTCTCCCGCCTCCCGCCTCCCGCCTCCCGCTTCCCGATCGTGATCCCCATTCCCGTCCGTAAGCGGCAGGCGAATTGCTCCCTCCACCGTGCAAGACGGCCCGGCCATGCGGTCAGGGCAACGGATGGGACAGACCATGTAGGGAATTGCCGTGTTTGACCCGTCTCGGCGGGTTCGAGGCGCAATTTCCCGGGAGGATGAGTCATGCGATCGATGCGCACACTCACAGTCATTGCCGTCACGTTGACGCTGTCGGCCGCGTGCGGGTCGGCACCGACGGACGAGATTCAGCAGGCCCGCGCGGCGCGTGATCGCGCCTCGGCGTCGGCGGGGCAGTATGCGCCCGAGGCGCTGAAGGCGGCGCAGGAAGCGCATGCGGCGCTCGACACCGAGATTGCCGTGCAGGATGCGAAGTGGTTCAAGTCGTACGACCGCGCGCGTGAACTCGCGGTTGCGGCGCGCGTCGCCAGCGAGCGGGCGGTAAGCGAAGCGGAGGCGGGGAAGGCGCGCGCGGATGCCGAAGCGGCAGCCGCGGCGGCGAAAGCGAAGGCCGATGCCGAGATGCGCGCCACGCTGGCCAAGACGGCCGTGCGCGTCGGCGGCGCCATTCGCGCGCCGCGCAAGGTGAAGGACGTGCCGGCGGTCTATCCGGCGATCGCGAAGAGCACGCGCGTCGGCGGCACCGTGCAGCTCGAACTGACGATCACGCCGGACGGCAAGGTCGGCGACGCGCGCGTCATCCGCTCGGTACCGCTGCTCGATCAGGCGGCGCTCGACGCCGCCAAGCAGTGGGAGTACGCGCCGACGCGCGTCAAGGGCGTGGCCGTGCCGGTGATCATCAACGTCGCGATGGAGTTCAAGCCGCAAGGCTAGCGGCAGCGCCGGCCGGGACGATCGTGCGTCCGGGAGCGAGTGCGATCTGGACGGAGCCTCTCGCGGGAGCGAGGGACTCTCAGTTCCGCACCCGGGACGTCGAGTCCTTGTTCGGCGTCCGGGCGTCACGCAACGCGCGAAGCCTGATGGCAGTGCTTGTCGGCACGGCTCCGTGATTGGCCCTGGCAGTCGCGTCTGGCCCCTCGCTGCGCGGCGGTGCACGAGTTCCAGACCGCGCTGCCAAGAGGGCTATACTGACCGGGTCATGCCTCGCCGTTCACCCGTGGTGCACTCTGACCCGGACATTCTCGGCGGCACGCCTGTCTTTGTTGGAACGCGTGTCCCCGTGCAGTCGCTGTTCGACTACCTGGAGGCGGGAGACACGCTGGACGAGTTCCTGCGGCAGTTTCCGTCGGTGCGGCGCGACCAGGCGATCGACGCGCTCGAGTTGGCGCGGGACACGTTGCTGACCAGTGCGCGTCCTGCTTGACGAGAACCTGCCGCACGATTTGGTGGAGGTGCTCACCGGGCACGATGTCTCCACGGTCCAGAAGCTCGGGTGGGCCGGTACGAAGAACGGCGCGCTCCTGACGCGCGCCAGCGGCCACTGTGACGTCTTCGTCACGATGGACGGCAACATCGAGTGGCAGCAGAATCTCGCGGGCCTCGCCTTCGGGGTCGTGGTCGTCAGCGCCCCATCGAACCGGATCGCCGATCTGCGCCCCCTCGTCCCCGAGATCCTGAAAGCCTGTGACATGGTCCGGCCCGGAGAAGTGCGCCGCGTCGGAACAGCTGCGAAGGGCCGCGGTCGATCGACGCGAACTCTTTGAGTCTGTCGCGCGCGGCTTACGGAGACACGTCACGTCCTGCAGAACGATGACCGCATTTCACGAGATCAACGATGCGATCGCCGACTTCGTCAACGCCCCCGCCAACCGACGACTGCGAGCTGGGACCGGCGCGTACAGCGCCCTGTTTCGCGGCGGATTGTTTGGGCAAGATCGATCTGTCGACGTGGCGCGGCAGCTGCCGTCGCAAAGCGTCAAAGTGCTCTGGATGGGAATGAATCCCAACGTGCCGGGGTCGCTGCAGCACATCCTTGCCGATGCCGAGTGCGACGGGGATTATCCGTCCTTCGAACTCCAGCGAGCATCGGGCTACTAGGCCGCGTGGCGGTGGAGGAGCGAAGCCCCCGAACGGGACTGGAGCCCGCTGGAGCGGCCAGTGCAGGGGTGAAAGTTCTACCCTGGGAGCCGCCGACCACGAACGGGATTCCGAGGCGTCTTCGTCGAATGCGGCCTCTTCGCGCTGCTGGCCGCCGTCGCTGGCGCAGTCGCGGGAGTCGTCGCGCTGAAAGTGTTCGTGACTCAAGCGGCCGGTACGATCACCGGCCTGCACAGGGTGGCGATCGAGACGCCCGTGACCTTCACGGCAGCCGCCTTGATCGGCATCGTGACGCTCTTCTGCGCGGTGCTGCCGGCCTGGCAGGCGACGCGCGTGGACTTCAGCCCGTTCCTTCGGCCGACGGCCGGCGCGCGCCCTTCTGCATGGCGTCTGCGCAGAGCGTTGGTGGTGACGCAGATTGCGCTGTCGTGCGTGCTGTTGATCGGGGCGGGCTTGCTGGGCCGCACGGTGTCCGTGCTCCTCCACGAAGATCACGGGTTCGAACCCGACGGGGCCGTCGAGGCGAAACTCGTGCTGTCCGACCGGACGCTTCCTGACGGCGCCGACCGCGGTTCGTTCGTTCGCGACCTCGTCGAGCGGGTTCGAGCGTTACCCGGTGTGCAGCATGCCGGATTCGGATCGAACCTGCCGCCGCGAACGCCACCGATCACCATCGCGATCCGCCTGATCGACGGCAACCGGGATGAAACGCGGTTCATGAAGGTGGGCTCCGCCACGCCCGGCCACCTGCGAGCACTCGGCGCGCGGTTCCTTGCCGGCCGTGACTTCGAGGAGGGCGATGGTCGGCCGGACGCTTCTGTCGTGATCCTGAGCGAGTCGATCGCGCGCTTCTACTTTCGGGATGAGAATCCCATTGGCCGATCGATCTCCCGGCTCCCGGCGATGCTTGGGACTGGCAGTGCGCGGCGCGTCGTCGGGGTCGTTCGCGATATCAAGTACGAAGGACTCGATGCGCCGGCCGGCGGAGCGATCTATGTGCCGTGGGTGCAGCGTCCGATGGGCAGCGGTTACCTGCTCGTCCGGGGAAACGGCGAACCGATGCGGCTTGCGCCGGAGATTCG
>JADZCY010000309.1 GCA_020851325.1 Acidobacteriota bacterium
CCTCGACGGTGCCGTCGTAGAGATTGAGGTGCGTGATCTTCGCCGTGGCCGGCAGCGTCTCCGGATCGACGGCGAAGCCGTGATTCTGCGAGGTGATCTCGATGGCGCCGTTCTCGAGCTGCTTCACCGGGTGATTGGCGCCGCGATGACCGAACTTCAGCTTGTAGGTCTTCGCGCCCATCGCCAGGCCCATCAACTGATGACCGAGACAGATGCCGAACATCGGGACGCCGGTGTCGATCAGCGTGCGGATGTTGTCGATGGCGTAAGTCACCGCCGCCGGATCGCCCGGGCCGTTGCTGAGGAAGATCCCGTCGGGTTGCCACGCCAGCACTTCGCCGGCCGGCGTGTGCGCGGGAAACACGCGCACCTCGCAGCCGTGCGCGACCAGACGCCGCAGGATATTGGTCTTGATGCCGAAGTCGTACGCCGCCACCTTCAACGGACGCGACGCGCGCTGCAGCGGCGGCACGCCGAACGACGCTTCGGTGACGACCTCGGCGAGCGTCGAGCTGAAGGCGTACGGCTCGGCGCAGGTCACGGTCTTCACGAGATCGCTGCCTTCCATCTGCGGCACCGCGCGCGCCTTCTCGACCAGCGCTTCCGGATCCTGCACACCGGTGGCGATGATGCCGCGCATCACGCCGCCCGAGCGCAGCTTCTTCGTCAACGCGCGCGTGTCGATGTCGCCGATGGCGACGATGCCGTGTTCGGTGAGGTAGTCGCGGAGCGTGCCCTGGGCGCGCCAGTTGGAAGAAATGGGTGACGGGTCGCGCATGACGAACCCGGCCACCTTCGGGCCGCCGGACTCCTGATCCGTCACGGCGACGCCGTAGTTGCCAATCTGCGGCGCCGTCATCGTGACGATCTGTCCCGCGTACGACGGGTCGGTCAGCACTTCCTGATACCCGGTCATGCTCGTGTTGAACACGACCTCGCCCGTGGTTTCACCGGTCGCACCGGCCGAGACGCCTCGGTACCACGTACCATCTTCCAACGCGAGAACAGCGATCATCAGGGCTCCTGTGCGCGAGTCAAAGAGGCGGCCGCGCGGGCGCGCTCGCCGGCCACCACGCGCACGGTGGTGGTCAGCGTCCGGAAACCAGGCATGCGCATCTCGACGGTGTAATCGCCAGGCGCGAGGTCGTTCATCGTGACGGGCGTCACACCGGCGGGGCGGCCGTTGACCAGCACGGTGGCACCGGCGGGCCGCGAGTCGATCACCAGCGTACCCGTCTTTGCCGCGGCGGCGGGTGCGGCGGCAGTCGGCGCCGGCGTCGCCCGCCGTTCGAGGCGCACGTCGATCGTTCGCGATGGGCGTGCGCCGGTCAACGTGATTGTGCGGTCGTCAGTGGCAAAGCCGTCACGCTGCACGCGCAGGCGTCGCGCCCCCAACGCGAGTTCGTTCACCGTCATCGGCGTCACGCCCTTGCGTTCGCCGTCGACGAACACGGTGGCGCCCGCGGGTGTCGATCGCACCAGCAGACTGCCGGTGACCGGCGCGGCAGGAGCGCGTGGCGGTGGCGGAGCCTCCGCACGTGGTGACGGCGTCGGGGTGGGCGGCACGGCAGGTGGGGGCGCCGCGGCTGGCGGCGGCGTCGCACCACCGGCACCGGTGTTCAGCGGCGCGGATCGGATGCTCGGTTCCGCCTCGATGGCCGGCGCGTCAGGATTGGCTTTGGCCGGACCAGCGCCAGTGGCCGCAGCAGGCGGCGCGGCAACGGGCTCGGGCGTCGTCGCGGGTGTCGACGCGCTGAACGACGCCGGATCGGGACCCGCCCACGCGCGCCGGCCCCACAGCATGTAGCCCAGGGCGATGCCGGCGATCAGTCCGACGACGAGCATCGCGACCGGCAGCGCCGGCGAACGGCGACCCGGCGTGCTGGTTTCGAAGCGTGGTGCGGCGGCGACTTCCGCGGCTGGTTCTCTGGTCCCGCGTGCCGCCGTCGACATCGGTGCCGTCCGTGTCGTCGGTGTCGTTTGTGCCATCTGTGGCGTCTGAGCCATCTGTGGCGTCTGTGCCATCTGTGGCATCTGTGCCATCTGTGGCCCTTGTGGCGTCTGTGGCGTCATCTCGAGACGACGCGCGGAGGGGTCCTCGGCGGCGAAGTCGTGCAGCGCGAGATCGAGTTCGGGCGGCGTCTCGCGCACGCTTTCCCTCGCGGCGGGCGACGGCACCTCGTCCGGGAACGTATCGAGCGTCAGCAACGGCAAGTCGCGATGCTTGTTGGCGCCATTCCCGCGCACCACCGGCACATCGTCGGTTGGCGGTGCCACGTCCACTTCGGCCAGCGCGTCGATGAACGCGCCGCAGCGGGGAAAACGCTCGCCCGGATCGGCGTGGAGAGCCGACGCGAAGATGCCAGCAATTACCTCGCGGTCGGCACCGGGCACCGGTGCCATGTCGCCGGCAACGAACGCCGACGAGGCGCGGCGGCCCGTCATCCATTCGTATGCGAGCGCGGCCAGCGCGAACTGATCGCCGGCGGCGGTGATGGTCGTGTCGCCCAGTTCCGGCGCGCGATACGGATTGCGCCGCGGCAACCGCACGCCGGCCGCCACCAGCGCCGGCCACACGCCAAGCCCCGTCAGCGTCGTCTCGACGTCCGAGACGATGACGTCGCGCGGGTGGAGCGCACCGTGATTCAGCCCGGCCGCGGCAGCGGCGTCGAGCGCGCTGGCGAGCAGCCGCAGGCGCGGCACCAGATCAGGCAGCGCCGCCGGACCGAACTGCTTCAGCGCGACGTCCAGCGAATCGCCGGGGGCGAAGCTCGTGACCAGATAGGGCGTGCTCTGATGCACACCGGCGTCGACTGGCCGCACCGCCGCGGCGAGGGGCGGTGTCCGCGTGACAAGCGCGCGCAGCGCATCGGCGAAAGACGCAGCCGTCGACGGCGTCAGATTGTGCGTGAAGAGCTTGATTGCGACCGGTTGACCGCTGTCGGGATCGGTTCCGCGAAATACGGGGCCACACGCGCCGGCTCCGACTTGGTGCAGGACACGAAAGCGGCCGATGGCCGCGGGTGGGACGTCGAACAGCGATCCTTCCCCGGTCACGTCGTGACTGCGGATCTTATCACGCGCAGTTGACACGCTCACCACGCTCTGCAACAGTACGCGGCGGTGCCTGCCGACGCGACGACCCCACAGACAGCGGCTCATCTGGCCGTCGACATTCGCGAGTTTCCCTGGATTCGCCGCCTGGCGTCCGACTACGCGTTCGCCTATGACGAGGTGGCGCCGTTTTTCGCCGGCGATCCGTCGACGTCGACGGCGTGGGCCGACACCATCGCGCGATCCCGCGCCACCGAGCGTAATCCGGCGGCACTGGCGCAACTGCTGGGCGCGCAACAGGCTCGCCGTGGCGCGCCGGCCGAATCCCGCGCCGCTGCCGCCCGTCTCGCCGATCCGGCCACGCGCGTCGTCATCACCGGGCAGCAGGCCGGTCTCTTCGGTGGTCCGCTGTTCACGCTGCTCAAGGCGCTGACGGCGATGAAGCTGGCGACGGAAGTGGAACGCGATCACGACGTGCCGGTCGTGCCGGTGTTCTGGATCGATGCCGAGGACCACGACTGGCCCGAGGTGTCGGGGTGTACGGTGCTCGACGCCACCCTCGCGCCGCACACCGTCCGTCTCGAAGACCTGCCCGGTGCCGGCGAGCGGCCGATTGCCCGCCTCGTGCTCACCGACGCCATCCACGCCGCCCTCGACGACCTCGCATCGACCCTGCCGCAGACGGAGTTCACGCCCGATCTCATCGACAGCCTGCGCCGCGCCTACGTACCCGGCCGCGGCATGGCCGAGGCGTTCGGTGTGTGGCTGGAAACCGTCCTCGGGCCGCACGGACTCGTCGTCTACGATGCGTCGGATCCGGCGTCGAAGCCGCTGGCGCAGCGCGTGTTCATCGACGAGATCGCCGCGCCCGGCGCCACCGCCGCCCTGGCAGCACGCGCCGGCCAGCACTTGACCGAACGTGGTTATCACGCGCAGGTGACGCCAGGCGACGGCGCCATCTCGCTGTTCCATCTCGACGGCTCGCGCGAAGGCATCAAGGCCAGCGGCAACGAGGTCACGATTGGCGAACGTCACACGACGCTGACGGAACTGGCCGCGGAGGCGACGACGCACCCGGAGCAGTTCAGCCCGAACGTGCTGCTGCGTCCGCTGGTGCAGGACGCCATCTTCCCCACCATCTGTTACGTCGCCGGGCCGAATGAACTGGCCTACCTCGGACAACTGCGCGGCATCTACGAACGCTTCGGCATTGCCATGCCGCTGATGTATCAGCGCACCACGGCGACGCTGGTGGACTCGGCGACGCTGCGCTTCCTGCATAAGCACGCACTGCCGCTGACGGCGCTGCGGCCGCAGGACGAGCGGGTGCTGAACGATCTGCTCGAGAGCCAGTTGCCGCCCACCGTCGACACCGCGCTGACGACGGCCGCCACCATCATCGGCGAGCAGATGGAGGCGCTGGCGCGCGTCGTGCCGCAGATCGATCCGACGCTCGCCGGCACCGTCAACACCACCCAGGGCAAGCTGCAGCACGAGATGCAGACGCTGCACAACAAGGTGATCCAGGCGGCCAAGCGCAAGGACGACACGCTCCGCCGGCAGTTCCAGCACGCGCAGGCGCTCACCTTCCCCGCCGGTCACCCGCAGGAGCGCGAGATCGGGTTCATCTGGTTTCTCAACCGCTACGGTCCGGCGCTGGTGCCGCGGTTGACCGAGGAGCTGCCGCTCGGCATGGGCCAGCACTACGTGCTGAGCATCTGACGGCAGGCACCACGTGGCCGCGTCCCGCGCCGCGATCAAATGGCTGAAGCGCCGGCGCACGTCGCTCGGGCGCTTTCTTCGCCGGCACCGTCTCGTCAAACCGCTGATCGTGCTCGTCGTGCTGACGGCGCTCGTCACCGCCGGCACACTGGGCTACTACTACGTCCGCTTCTCGGCCATCATCGACGCACGCCTCGCCGGCGAACGTGACCGCGTGCTGCCGCGCGTGTTCGCGCGCCCGCTGACCTTCAACACCGGCCAGGTGATCGGCGCCGCCGAGGTCGTGGCGCGGCTGAACGACGTCGGCTATTCGGAACGCGCGCGCGTGGAAGGGCCTGGCGAGTTCGCCGTGGTCGAGCGCGGCGTCGTCTTCCAGCCGCGCGGCGGAGATTTCGCCGGCCGCATCGTGCAGATTGCGTTCGCGGAGCCGCCGGCTCGCAAGGCTGGCAGCAAACCACCAGCGACGCCGCCGCCGGATCGCATCGGGCAGATCCGCATCGACGGCAAGGCGGCGCGCCTCGTGTCACTCGATCCGCCGCTGCTCACCGGCATCATCACCGGTCCGCGTGAGAAGCGCCGTCGCGTGGCGCTGGAGGCGATTCCCGAACGCGTGCGTCAGGCGGTCCTCGCCATCGAGGATCGACGCTTCTATTACCACCCCGGCATCGATCCCATCCGCATCATCGGCGCGGTGATCACCAACATCACCGGACAGCGCGGCTATCTGGTGGGCGCCAGCACGATCACGCAGCAGTTGGCCCGCAACTTCTTCCTCACCGAGCAGATGGCCGAGGAGCAGCAGTCCGGCCAGCGCTCGTGGCGACGCAAGATCCTCGAGCAGTTCATGTCGCTGATCCTCGAGACGAAGGCGACGAAGGACGAGATCCTCGAGCTGTACCTGAACGACGTCTACCTGGGCCACCGCGGCTCGTTTGCGCTGCACGGCGTCGCCGAAGCGGCGCGGATGTTCTTCGGCAAGGACGTGACGAACCTGACACTGCCGGAGGCGGCCCTCGTCGCCGGCGTCATCCAGTCGCCCTACAACCACTCGCCGTTCACCAGCATGGACCGCGCGCGCGAGCGGCGCAACGTGGTGCTGCGGGCGATGGCCGACGCGGACTACATCTCCGCCGAGGCCGCTACTCGCGCGTCGGACGAGAACATCGTTGTCGTGGCGCGCGCGCTGGACAACGAGGCGCCGTACTTCGTCGACTACATGAGTCAGGCGCTCGACGAGAACTTCCCCGGCATCACCGCCCGAAGCGCGGCGCTCGACATTTACACGACGCTCGACCTCAACTTCCAGCGCGCGGCGCAGGACGCGGTGCGTGATGGCCTGGCGCGCGTGGACGAAGCGCTGGCGCGTCGCAAGACCAGCGGTGGCCCACGGCGCGCGCAGGCGGCACTGGTGGCCGTCGATCCCCGCACCGGCGACATCCTCGCCATGGTCGGCGGCCGCTCCTACAACCAGTCGCAGTTCAACCGTGCCGTGCAGGCGCGGCGGCAGCCGGGTTCAACGTTCAAGCCGTTCGTCTATCTCGCCGCGTTCGAGCAAGCGGTCGCGGATGGCCGCACTGATCTGTCACCGGCGACGCTCGTCTGGGACGAACCAACGACGTGGACCTACAACGATCAGGAGTGGGCACCAAAGAACTACGAGGACGAGTACGACGGCCAGATCACGCTGCGCCGCGCGCTGGCGCTGTCGCGCAACATGGCGACGATCAAGATCGCCGAGCAGACCGGCTTCGATCGCGTCGCGGCGCTGTGGAATCGCACCGGGCTGGGGACCGAGAAGCTGCGCGGCTATCCGTCGATCGCGCTCGGCGTGTCGGAGCTCTCGCCGGTCGAGGTCGCCACCGCCTATACGCTCTTCGCCAATCACGGCACCATCGCCCCGCTCCGCGCGCTACTGCGCGTGGTCAGCGGCGAGCAGTCGTCCGCCGTCACCCCGGCGAAAGGCGTGCAGGTGGCGCGTCCCGACACGACGTTCCTGGTCACCAGCATGATGCGCAGCGTGCTGAACGAAGGCACCGGCGCCGGCGCCCGCGCCGCCGGCTTTGCGCTGGACGCCGCCGGCAAGTCGGGGACGACCAACGACCTGCGTGACGCGTGGTTCGTCGGCTTCACGCCGGACCTGCTGGCCGTGGTGTGGGTCGGGCTCGACGACAACCAGCCGCTGGGCATGAGCGGCTCGCAGGCCGGCGTGCCGATCTGGACCAGCTTCATGCTCAAGGCCCTCGCCGGCCGCGCCAACGTCCCCTTCGAGGCGCCAGAGGGCATCGTCTTTGCCGAGATCGATCGAGACACCGGCCGTATCGCCACCCCGAACTGCCCGCGCACGACGACGGAGGCGTTTCTGGCCGGCAGCGAGCCAGCCGAACTGTGCCCCCTCCACAACTGGTGAGCTGCGTTCCGCACCCCCGTGGAGCACCTCCGTGGCAGCACCCCCGTGCAGCACCTCCGTGTAGCACCCCCGTGTAGCACCCCCGTGGCGCACCTCCGTGCAGCACCCCCGTGGCGCACCTCCGTGTAGCACCTCCGTGCAGCACCCCCGTATAATCCCTTCCGTGAACCACGAGATCTTCGCGGCCATCGGCGAAGCCCTCACCAGGGGCGAGGAGGTAGCCCTCCTCACCATCGTCTCGTCGAACGGCTCGACGCCGCAGCGCGTCGGCGCCAAGATGCTGCTCTTTGCCGACGGGCGCACCGTCGGCACCATCGGCGGTGGCTGTTACGAGAACGACGCCCTCGGCAAGGCGCGCGAGGCGCTGCGCACGCGCAAGGCCGTCACCGCGAAGTACGACTTGAACGACGACTTTGCCGCGGAGTCCGGCCTCGTGTGCGGCGGACAGATGGAGGTGTTTATCGAACCGCTCGAAGCGCCACCCGCGTTGTACGTCTTCGGCGCCGGCCATGTCGGCTACTTCCTCGCGCGCACCGCGTCCGACGCCGGCTTCGAAGTTCATGTCGTGGACGACCGCGCCGCCTTCGCCAACCGCGAGCGCTTTCCGTTCGCGGCGTCGGTGATCGTCGACGACATCCCGACGTGGTTGTCGCAAGCGGACATCCCGCCGTCGGCCTATGCAGTGATCGTCACGCGCGGGCATCGTCACGACCTCGACGCGCTGCAGGCGCTGGCGCCGAGACAACTGCGCTATCTCGGGCTCATCGGCAGCCGCGCCAAGGTGGCGCGCATCTACGATCAACTGCTCGCTTCCGGGGCGGCCACGCTGGAACAGTTGTCGGGCGTGCACGCGCCGATCGGTCTCGACATCGGCGCCGTCACGCCGCAGGAGATTGCCGTCAGCATCGCCGCCGAACTGATCGCCATCCGCCGCGGCCGCGCCCGCCATATTGCCGATGCCTCACTGCGCTGGATGCCGCGCGTGAAGGTTACCGGTCCGGCCTAGCCGGCCACGCGCCCCGAGGCCTCGCGCGTGTCGGCGCCGCTCGTCATCCGCAACGCCACCATCCTCACCGTCAACGCCGCCCTCGACATCGTCGAAGGCGACGTGCTGATCGACCGCGGGCGGATCGCGGCCGTCGGCGCCATCGACGCTCCACCGCATGCGCGTGTGATCGACGCCGCGGGTGACTATCTCATTCCCGGCTTCGTGCAGACGCACGTCCACCTGTGCCAGACGCTGTTTCGCGGCTACGCCGACGACCTGGCGCTGCTCGACTGGCTCAAGACACGCATCTGGCCGATGGAAGCCGCGCACACGCCGTCATCACTGCGCGCCGCGGCCCGCCTGGCGGCGGCCGATCTGCTGGCCGGCGGCACCACTACGGTCCTGACGATGGAGACTGTGCACGACACCGACGCGGTGTTCGACGCGCTGGCACCGATGGGCCTGCGTGCCATCGTCGGCAAGTGCATGATGGACGCCGACGATGCGGTGCCGCGGCGATTGCTCGAAGAGACGCAGGCGTCAATTGACGAGAGCCTCGCGCTGGCAAAGCACTGGCGCGACGCCGCTAACGGACGGTTGCAGGCAGCCTTCGCTCCACGCTTCGCCGTGTCTTGCTCGCGTGAGTTGCTGGAGGCTGTCGGCTCGCTGTCGCGCGAACATCGACTACTGGTGCACAGCCACGCGTCCGAGAATCGCGACGAAGTGGCGCTCGTCCACGAACGCACGGGCCGGCGCAACATCCAGTATTTCGCCGACGTAGGTCTTGCTGCGTCGCACGTCTGCCTGGCGCACTGCGTGTGGGTGGACGAAGCCGAGCAGGCGCTGCTGGCGGAACGCGACGTCAAGGTGCTGCACTGCCCCGGCTCGAACCTGAAACTGGCGTCGGGCATTGCGCCCGTGACGGCGCTGCGGGCGCGCGGCGTCAACGTCTCGCTCGGTGCTGACGGCGCCGCCTGCAACAACCGTTTGGACATGTTCCAGGAGATGCGGCTGGCGGCAACACTCCAGGCCGTGCGTGAAGGTCCCGGCCGACTGACCGCACGCGACGCGTTCGTGATGGCCACCAGAGAAGGTGCGCGAGCGCTCGGGCTCGACGACGAGATCGGCAGCATCGAAGCCGGCAAGAAGGCCGACGTCGTGATCGTGCGACGGCAGGGCGCGCACCTGGCACCGGATGTCGATCCGTATGCGTCGCTCGTGTATGCCGCCGGTCCCGCGGACGTGCGGACCGTGATCGTCGACGGCGTGCCGTTAGTCGACGAGGGCGGCGCGACGAGCTGGGACACGCGCGAGATCGTGGACGACGCCCGTCGCGAAGCGCGTGCGCTGGCGAACCGCGCCGGATTGTGAGCGCTACGCGCGCCGCCGCGTGCGCCCGGGCCGGCAGCGGAACCGTCCCTGCTATACTGCTGGCAGTCCTCTTGAGAGACTGCTAATGAGCGCCGTCGCCCTTTCCGACCGTACGCGTCGTGTCCTGGCCGCTCTGGTTCGCGAGTACATCGAAACCGGAGAGCCGGTGGCGTCCGCGGCGTTGCTGCCGCGCGTCGGGCTGCAGGTGTCGTCGGCGACCATCCGCAACGTGCTGGCGCAGCTCGAGGACATGGGCTACGTCTGGCAGCCGCACACCTCGGCCGGGCGCGTGCCCACCGACCTCGGCTACCGCTTCTACGTCGACCTGCTGCTCGAGAGTCGCCGCGCCGCGCGCGGCGCGTCGGGTGTGGAGGCACGGCTGCGCCAGGAAGTCGGCGATCAGCCGCTCATCGACGACCTGCTGTCGTCCACCTCGCACGTGCTGTCCGAAACGTCGCGTCACGTCGGCTTCGCGATTGCGCCGGCCAACGAGAACGCGGTGTTCCACCGCATCGAGTTCGTGCCGCTCACCGGCTCGCGCATTCTCGTCGTGATGGTGTCGCGCGGCAACCAGGTGTCGCAGAAGACAGTGGACATCGGCGAGGGCGTGGGCCCGTCCGAACTGGGACAGGCCGCCAACTACCTGAACTCGGAGTTCGGCGGCCGCACACTCGAGGAGGTGCGCACGGGTGTGCGCGCACGCCTGCGCGAAGAGCGCACGCTCTACGATCAGCTGCTCGGCCTGGCGCTGCGGCTGGCGAGTCAGACACTCGAATCGATGCGCGGTCCGGCCACCGTGCACATCGAAGGCGCCTCGACGCTGCTCGAGCAGGTGATCGCGGCCAGCGGCATTTCGCCGGCCACGCTCGGCGCGCTGCTGCGCATGGTGGAAGAGAAGCAGCGGCTCGTCCGCCTGCTGAACGAATACATCGACGGTCCCGGCCTCACCGTCGTCATCGGCACCGAACACAGTGACCCTGAACTTCGTCCCTTCAGCCTGATTGCGTCGACGTATTTCGATGGCACCGGCACCGGTACGGTCGGCGTGATTGGCCCGACGCGCATGAAGTATTCGCGCGCGATCGCCGCCGTCGACATTGCCGCGGTGGCCGTGGCGCGCGTGCTGAAGGACGTCAACTGACCTCTTCAATGAATCATGAGTGAACCGCAGGACCCCATCAACACGGCTGGCGCCGCCACGGACGGCACCGGCGAGTCTCCGGCCGACGCGATCCAGAAGGAACGCGACGAGTTGTTCGATCGCCTGCTCCGCAAGACGGCGGAGTTCGACAACTTCCGCAAGCGCGTCGAGCGCGAGCGCAAGGACTTCACCGAGTGGGCCGCCGCCGACGTGCTGACCGATCTGCTGGCGGTCACCGACGACTTCGAGCGGGCATTGGCCGCCGACGCGCCCTCGTCTGCACAGGCCTACAAGACCGGCGTCGAGATCATCCACCGCGCGCTGCTCGATCTGCTGGGCAAGCGCGGCGTCACGCCGATTGCCGCCATCGGCGCCGACTTCGACCCGCACATTCATCAGGCCGTGGCCTACGACGCCGTCGATGGTGCGCGTGAAGGCGAGGTCGTCGAGGAACTGCGCAAGGGCTACATGCTCGGCGAACGGCTGCTGCGGCCGTCCCTCGTCAAGGTCGCCAAGGCATCGTGAGCAAGCGCGACTTCTACGAAGTGCTGGAGGTCACGCGGACCGCCAGCGAACAGGAGATCAAGACCGCGTACCGCAAGCTCGCGCTCAAGTTCCACCCGGATCGCAATCCGGGTGACAAGAACGCCGAGGACCGCTTCAAGGAAGCGGCGGAGGCGTACGCGATCCTCGCCGACGCCGACAAGCGCGCGCGCTACGATCGCTTCGGGCATGCCGGCGTGTCGGGCGCGGCCGGCGGTCAGGGCGTCGACCCGACGATCTTCGCCGACTTCCAGGACATCTTCGGCGGGCTCGGCGACATCTTCGGTTTCGGCGACGCCTTCGGCGGCGGACGCCGGCGCGGCGGCCCGCAGCGCGGCAGCGATCTTCGCTACGACATGGAGATCGAGTTCGAGCAGTCCGCGAAGGGCGCCGAAACCACCATCCAGATTCCGCGGCAGGAAACCTGCGGCACCTGCTCGGGGAGCGGTGCGGCGGCCGGTACCACGCCGACCACCTGCCCGCAGTGTCGCGGCACCGGGCAATTGCGCTATCAGCAGGGCTTCTTCACGGTCGCCCGCACGTGCGGCCAGTGCCGTGGCAACGGCAAGGTGATCACCAAGCCGTGCGCGACGTGCCGTGGCCAGGGCACCACGGAGCAACAGCGCAAGCTCACGGTGAAGATTCCGGCCGGCATTTCCACCGGTCAGCGCCTGCGCCTGTCGGGCGAAGGCGAAGCCGGTACTCAAGGCGGGCCCACCGGCGACCTCTACGTCGTCATTCACGTGCGCGATCACGAGTTCTTCCAGCGCGACGGCAACGACCTGCATTGCGAAGTGCCGCTGTCGATCACGACGCTGGCGCTCGGCTCGCAAATCACCGTGCCGGGCATCGACGGCAACGAGTCGCTCGAGGTGCCCGAGGGCACGCAGACCGGGACCGTGTTCCGCGTGCGCGGCAAAGGCATGCCTGACGTCAGCGGACGTGGCCGCGGCGATCTGATGGTGAGCGTGGTGGCGGTCACGCCGAAGAAGCTGTCGCGCGACCAGCGCAAGCTGCTGGAGCAACTGGCCGAGACGCTGCCGCCGCAGAAGTTCGAACCGCGCCGGCGCGAGGAGCCCGCCGAGGAACGCGGCATCTTCGGGAAGATCTTCGGATGAGCAAGTTGTGGACGGCGCTGCTGATCGAAGCGCCGTCGCTGGACGATCCACAAGACGCCGACGAACACGTCGCCGCACTGCTGGACGATTACTCGCCGCTGGCGATCGAGGATCTCGCCGAACGGCCGCTGCCGCCGGGCGGACTCTGGGATCCGACGTTTCCGCCGATACCGGAACCGCCGCCGACGCCGCTACGCTGGCGCGTGTTCTTCAGCGACGCCGATGTGCGTTCGGCTGCCGTAGCGGCCTTGCAGGCGGCCTGGCCATCGCTGCAACTCTCGGCCGTCGACGTACCTGATGACGACTGGGCGGCGCGATCGCAGGCATCGCTCACCGCGGTGTCAGCGGGCGCGTTCGTCGTGGCGCCGCCATGGGACCTGCCGGCCACCGTCGAGCCGGGCCAGCAGGTGATCGTCATCGAGCCGTCGATGGGCTTCGGCACGGGCCATCACGCGACGACGCGGCTGTGCCTGCGGCTGCTGTCGAACGTGCCACTCAACGGTGTGCGTGTGCTCGATATCGGCACCGGCTCCGGCGTGCTCGCCATGGCCGCTGCACTGAAGGGTGCGCGCGACGTGGTTGGCATCGACGTCGATCAGGACGCCATCGATTCCGCACGCACGAGCGCGGCGCTGAACACGCTGCCGCCCGTGGTCACGTTCCAGGTCGCCGACTTCCGCACGGCGGGCTTCGACGCCGCGGACGTCGTCCTCGCGAACCTCACCGGCGGCATGCTGCGCACGACCGCCGACGCGTTACACGCCCTGGTCCGTCCCGGCGGCACGCTGATCCTCAGCGGCTTCGACGAGTCCGAAGAACCCGCCGTCCGCGCCGCCTTCGCGCGCCTCACACAAGTCGAGCGCCTCGAAGAAGCGACCTGGGTCGCGCTACGCCTCAC
>JADZCY010000310.1 GCA_020851325.1 Acidobacteriota bacterium
GAACCTCCATGTCGACCTGCAAGTCCGGTTCTCCATTACCGCAAGCCGCGTGCCAGTCGGCAGGTTCATTCAGCACGATCGCGCAGGCGCTTCTCGCCTTGCTGTTTCGCGCAGTGCGCGCAGCAGTACACGCGGCCTTCTGCTTCGACACCGTGACCGATGATCCGGCAGCGGCAGTGATCACAGCATGGCGCGAGCTGCGCGATCGCGCATTCGAAACTGTCGAACCAGTATGACTGGCCCTCGTGCACGATTTGGAACGACTTGTCGTAAACGTTGCCACAGGTATGACAGGCGGGCATCTCGTTACTCCTCGATGAAGGACGCTGATGTCTCGCGGAGAGAGCAAGCGACATGCCACGCGGGCATCCGTGCCATGGCACATGGCTTGCTCGATTTCTCGTCTCATGCGCTGACGGTGCATGAGGCTCGAAGAGGCAACATCACTGGAGGTTCTACCCATGGCAGGGAATTTCGCAAACAGAGAGCGACGGGGTGGTTACATGCCTGACGAACGTCAGGATGCGCGCAACGATGATCGTTACGGCAACCGTCACGACGAGGAACGGCGCGGCGACGACATGCAGGGCGGCTGGCCCGACGATCGCCGCATGCGCGAACACGGTGGCCGCCAGGGCGGACGTGGTGACGAACGTTTCGGCTCGCCACGCGAAGACTGGCGGACGGGATCGCAAGGTCGCGGTGGCGGTTACGGCGGCGACTGGATGAGCGGGCAGTCCGGGCGCTATGGCGGCGAAAGCGAAGGCTGGCGTGGCAGTCAGCGCGGCGAGGATCGCTGGCGCGGTGGTTACGGGGGTGGTGAAGCGTGGCGTAGCGGAGGCGGTGGTTACGGCGGCGGCTCCGAGCAGTGGCGCGATGGCGGGCCCGATCACACGCGGGGCGGCGGCTTCAACGGTCCGCAGGATCGCTATACGCGTGGCATGCAGGGTGACGACATGCCAGCCGGCTGGCGCGGCGGACTCGAGGGCATGCCGGGCGGCTGGCCGGCCGGGCGCGGCGGCGAACAGTATGGCCGCGGCAGCGACTGGCGCGGGGACGAAGGCGGCGGCCCCTGGCGTGGCCAGGGCCGGTCCGGCAGCGGGCGCTGGGGCGACGAATCATCAGGACAAGGTTCGTTCCGCGGTCTTGGACCGAAAGGCTATCAGCGCTCGGACGAACGCATGAAGGAGGTGATCTGCGAGAAGCTCAGCGATGATGATCGCATCGATGCACGCGACGTCTCGATCGACGTCAAGAACGGCGAGGTCACGTTGCAGGGTCATGTGCCCGAACGCTCGATGAAGTACTGCGCCGAAGATCTGGTGGAGCGGTGCGGGGCGCGCGAGATCCACAACAACCTGCGCGTGCAGTCGGGCGGCGGCGGCCAGGGCAGGTCCGAACAGCGTGGCAGCCAGAGCAGCACGCTCGGTCAGGGAAGCAGCCAGTTCCAGTCGTCGTCCGGACAGACGGCGGGTCAGGGAACCGGCATGAGTGAGAAGACGGGTCACGAAGGTCGCGGGTCCGGTCAGTCGTCCGGCAGCCACAAGACCTGATCCGGGGCGCGTCGCGGCGCGCGTGAGCGTCGTGCGCGCAAGTCGAACTGCGAGTCCGGCCGCGGCCGGACTCGCAATTTTCAGAATCTCCGGTGGTATTGCGCAGTTCATCACTCGTGACGGGTCGACAGTGGCTCCGTCACGCGCGACAGCAAGCCCGCACAGTTGGCGTCCTCGCCTGTTCCCGGCTCGAACAGTGCCGCGATCGCGGCCGGTGGAAAAATCAGCGCGAGCGCCGCGGCGGCTGCACCGCGCGCGATCAAACCACGCTTCGCGACGCCAAACTGCGGATCACCGAGTGTGCCGCCGATCGTCAGCGGCGCGCGCAACGACAAGGGACTGAAGTCCTTCGGCTCCGGCGTCAGGACGAGATCGACACGCTCGCTGTCGAGCGCGATGCTGCCACTGCCCGTGACCACGGTGTCGGTGGTGTCGAGCACCAGTGCACGGGGCTGCATCCGGCCCGCGGCGACGTCGAAGTCGGCGAGCATGCAGCGCACGGGGACGGGCCGATCGCCTTTGAGCAGGAAGCCGACGGTCTCCGCGATGTCGAGTCCCACCAGTTCGATCACGACCTGGCTCAGATGTCCACCGACGAGCTGCAGTCGCAGACGCCCGTCGGCGTGCGCGAGCATGTCGCGCAGGCTGCGGCCGCGCCCGTGCAGTGTGCTGGTACCTTCGATGCTGCCGGCCGCGACGTTCGGCTCGTCGAGGGCGTCCGCTGCAGCGGCGAACAGCGGCGCGAGCGGCACCGCGCGCGCTTCGCTGCGCAGTTCGACGGCCGGCGGATCGCGCGTGCCGTCGACCGTCGCCCAGGTGTCGAATGCGCCGGCGCCGCTCGTGAAGCGCACCGGCGAGACGCGCAGGACGCCGGCCTCGAGCCGCAGCCGGAGATGGAAATCGGTCAGCGGCAGCCGTCGGGCGACGACGCGCGCGCCATCGAACACGACATCCGCGTCCATCGTCGCCATGCGCTCGAGGGCGAGCGGAACATCCGGCAGTACGCGGCCGTCGTCCGCTTCTGCCGGCGCGTCGTCGATGCCGATCAGCGGACCCAGATCGGCGAGTGCCAGGCGGGTGGAGACGAAATGCGCCTCCAGCCGCGAGCGTGGCTCGGCAGGGTGCCAGCGCAGGTTGCCGGCGAGATCGCTGCTCCCCATGCGTCCACTGAAGTCGTCGAAATGCCAGATCCCCTGCACATGCCGCAGACGACCGGTCACGCGATACGGCGGCGTCGGCAGCAGCGCGATCCCGGTCAACGGATAAAGCTCGTCGGCGCTCGCGCCCTCGATGGTCAGTTCGACATCGAAGCCTCGGGCGTCGACGGGATCGCGCACGGTGCCGTCGAAGCGGGCGTGGGTCGCCCCCGCTTCGATGGTGCCGGCGAGCGGATATGGCGCATCGGATTCGCGCAGCGCATCGAGCGAGCCGCCGGTGACATGGAACTGCACGCGCTGTCCGCGCAGCGTGCCGCGTCCGTCGAGACCGACGCGCGGCGCTTCCTCCTCCGCGCTGCCGGCGACGCGGGCGAGCCGCAGATCGAGATCGACGTCGCGCGCGACGTCGCGGTAACGCACACGGCCGGCGTCGATGCGCAGATGTTCGACGACCGGAATTTCCCCGCGTGACTCCGGCGCCGGATCGGGACCGGGCGGCAGCCGCCAGTTGGCATTGCCCTGCGCGTCGCGCTCGAGCCGCAGATCCGGTCCATCGACGACGACGACGGGCAGCACGACATCCCCGCGCAGCAGCCGACTCAGATCGACGGTGACGCGCAGGCGATCGACATGCAGCAGGTACGGCACGCGTTCACCTTCGCGGCGCTCGACGGTGATGTCGCGCAGATCGATCCGCGTCCCCGGCCAATCGGGATCGACGGCGAGCGGTCCGGCGAGGCGCACATCGCGTCCGAGAGTCACGGACAGCCACGCCGTCAGCAGAGCGCGGGTGCGCTGCCAGTCGTCATGCGCGTACAGCCAGACGCTGCCCGCGAGCGCGAACAACAGCGCAGCCGCGAGGCCTGCGCCGATCCCTGCCGCGCGAGTTGTCCGCCGTTTCATCGCTCCATCCGTGAGGCCGCCGCACTCGTGCATGCGGGGCGATGCAAGAACGACTCCAGCGCGAAGGGCGAGGCATGTGAATTGCAGCGTGCGTGATCCGCGCGAGCTACACGGAGATCAGCATGAATGGAGTGTCCCGCACACCGCGAGTGCCGGTGCCGCCAGCGTCGCTCGAGGGCGGCGACGGCTACGCATGGAGCTATTACGGACGCGACACGCTGCCGGATGATCTCGATCCTTGTCCGGTACGTCCGCGTCCACGCTGCATGCCCGCGCGTGATGTCGATGGCACGGCACGCTGACGCGTGACCGCGACAGACTGGCTGCAATGGCCGGCGATGTTGGCGACGGCCGTCGCGGCCTGGGCCGTCGGATCACGGCACGCCGGGCGTCGTGTCAGCGGCTTCAGGCTGTTCCTCGCCAGCAATGTGTTGTGGGCAGTGTGGGGCGCCGGTGCGGCCGCCTGGGCGGTCGTCGTGCTCCAGTTGGTGCTCGCGGCGTTGAACGTGAGAGGAGCGCGTAAGGCGGCGCACATGCGATCCGCCGCCGAGTGACCGGCCGCGCCGCGCATCCCGGCCCGGGTGCAAGCGGAAAACGGGCGGACGCATAA
>JADZCY010000311.1 GCA_020851325.1 Acidobacteriota bacterium
CCGCGTGACCAGTCCACCGCGAGGTCCTGCCAGAAGTTGGTGAGCTGCAGCGCCGTGCACACCGCGTCGGAGGCGCGATCGAGCGCCGGATCGTCGTAGCCGTTGAGGCGCAGCACGAGCCGTCCGACCGGATCGGCCGAGCGCCGGCAGTAGTCGATCACCTCGTCCCACGTCTCGTAGCGCGTCGTCGTGACGTCCTGCGTGAAGGCGCTGAGCAGGTCGGTGAGCAGCGAGGCGGGGAGGTTGAAGCGCGTGACGGTGTCGGCGAGGGCGGGGAGGAAGAAGAGCAGATCGGGAGGCGGGAGGCGGAAGGCGGGAGGCGGAACTACCGCTCCTGCCGGGACGGACAGGGACTTCGGGACGGACAAGGTGAACGGGACGGCATCCTCTCCCGGGAGCGATCGGCCCTCAGTTCCATCGAGCTTGGCCGTCGCCTCGGCTGCCTTACCTCCCGTGAGCGATCTGCCCTCAGTTTCACCGCCGCGCTCAGTTTCATCGCGGCGCGCATTCGTCCTCGCACGCGCGGACGACGTGCGGCCGAGCGGCGCTACCGCGGCGTGCAGGGCGGCGAGCAGGGCCAGGCGTTCGGCGGGTTCGCGGCCGGGTTCGTCGGCGATGTCATCCGCGGTTCGCGCAAAAGCGTAGATCGCGGCGACGTGCTTCCGCAGGTGCCGCGGCAACAGGCGCGACGCAACGGGGAAGTTCTCGTAGTTCGCCCGCGCCAGCGCCTCACACGCAGCGTATGACGTCTCAACGTCCAACTTCGCACTTCCGGCGCCGATCACCGCTGCTCTCCGCACCTCCGTTCGCACCATCGTGCCGCACGTCCGTGAGCACCCTCGTGACGCACCTGCGTTCTTTCACCATTCGGCTTCCTCGATACCCGCGCGATGGTTTGCCGCTCGCGCCATGATGAAGAGCAGATCCGACACGCGGTTGAGGTAGATGAGGACGATGGGCTCGACGTGATCGGCGCCGAGGGACAACACGGCGCGTTCGGCGCGACGGCACACCGCTCGGGCCAGGTGCAGCGCGGCGCCGGCCGGGCCGCCGCCGGAGAGGATGAAATGCCGCAGCGGCGGCAGCTCCTCGTCCAGCGTATCGATCCAGCCTTCGAGTTCGGCGACGTGCTCGTCCGTGACGACAGCCTTGGCGACGCGTGCGGCGATCTTGTGCGACGGATCGGCCAGCCGCGCCCCCACCGCAAACAACCCGCGCTGCATCGTCACGCACATGGTGTCGAGATCGGCGGGCAGCCCGGCGGCGCGGGCCAGGCCGATCGACGCCTGCAGTTCGTCCACTTCGCCGTACGCGGCGACGCGCGGATCGGTCTTGCTGACGCGTGTGCCGTCGAACAGGCTCGTCTCGCCGGCGTCACCGGTCTTCGTATAGATCTTCACGTGCGAGAATTATAGGGGCTGGCTTGCCGGCCCGCATCCACGTGCCGACCGCGTCCCCAAAGCATCCGCTGCCCTCCTCGTCCGAGCGTCAACGTTTCCGGCGACACCTGCTGGCCTGGTATCGCGCGCACGGCCGCGACCTGCCGTGGCGCAACACCGACGACCCGTACCACATCCTCGTCTCGGAGATCATGCTCCAGCAGACGCAGGTGGACCGCGTGCTGCCGAAGTACGCGGAGTGGCTCGGCAAGTATCCGTCGTTCGAAATCCTCGCCGACGCGCCGCCCAACGACATCGTCAAGACGTGGTATCCGCTCGGCTACAACATCCGGCCGCATCGCCTGCAGTCCATCGCGAAGCAGGCCGTGGCCGACCACGGCGGCAAGCTGCCGTCGGACGCCGAGACGCTGCTGTCGTTCAAGGGCATCGGTGAATACACCGCCGGGGCGATCCGCAGCTTCGCGTTCCGCCAGCGCGCCGCCATCCTCGACACCAACGTCGCGCGCGTGCTGTTCCGCGTCTTCGTCGGCAAGGGCGACATCAAGAGTCACGCGATGAAGAAGCGCCTGTGGGCCGTCTCCGAGGCGCTGGTGCCGCACAAGCACGTCTTCGACTTCAATCAGGCGCTGATGGACTTCGGCGCCACGCAGTGCCCGGCACGCAAGCCGAAGTGCCTGGTGTGCCCGATGAAGAAGTACTGCCGCTCGTATCCGCTGGCGCCGTAGCGAAGACCTGCCGGCGCCCGTGCCGGCCCCCTCGAGCGGCGTTACGATGTAATCGTCATGCGCGTCTTCGTGAAGAAGGAGCTTCTGACGTGGGCTCGTGAGCGTGCCGGTTTATCCACGGCGACACTCGCGAAGCGCCTGCCCGGCTTCGATGCGTGGGAGCAGGGAGCGCGGCAGCCAACGCTCAAGCAGTTGGAGGCGGTTGCCCGCGCCACGCATACGCCAGTCGGGTATCTGTTCCTGGCAGAGCCGCCGGTCGAACACGTTCCCATCCCGGACTTCCGCACGGTCGCCGACGCCGGCGTCAGACGCCCCAGTCCGGATCTGCTCGACACGATCTACTCCTGTCAGGAGCGGCAGGCGTGGTATCGCGAGTTTGCCCGCGCCGAGGGATTGTCCACGCTGTCGTTCGTCGCGTCGGTGGACGTCAATGAAGACATCGTGCGCGCGGCGACGGCGATGCGCACGGCGCTGGGCTTCGACATCTCTGCGCGGCGCGCGATGCGCACGTGGGAGGAAGCGCTGCGTCGATTCGTCGATCAGGCCGAGGCGCTGGGCGTGCTGGTGATGGCGAGCGGCGTCGTTGGCAGCAACACGCACCGAGTGCTTGATCCGAACGAATTCCGCGGCTTTGCCCTGGTGGACGATGTGGCGCCGTTGGTCTTCGTGAACGCAGCAGACAGCAAGAGCGCGCAAATGTTCACGATGGCCCATGAGCTGGCCCACCTTTGGCTCGGCCAGTCGGCGCTGTCCGATGTGGGGCCCGTATCGGCGCCCGTTCACGCAGTGGAACGCTGGTGCAATCAGGTCGCGGCAGAGTTTCTCGTGCCGCTGAAGTCGTTGCGTGCGGAGTATCGGCGCACGGCCGCACTCAGCGACGAGTGCCGTCGTCTGGCCAGGGTATTCAAGGTCAGCACGCTCGTGGTGATACGTCGTTTGCACGATCTCGGCAAACTGTCGCGCGACTCGATGTGGGCAGCCTACACCGCGGAGATCGAGCGACTGAACGAGCTTGTGCGACCGAGTGGCGGGGACTTTTATCTGACGCAACCGGCGCGGGTCAGTAAACGCTTCGCCCGCGCGGTGATCGGCCACACGTTGGAAGGACACACGTTATACCGGGACGCTTTCCGCATGCTTGGCGTGTCCAGAGTCGAGACATTCCAGGAGTTGGGACGCAATCTCGGGGTTGTCGCCTGATGGCCTACCTGCTGGACGCAAACGTCTTCATCCAGGCGAAGAACCTGCACTACGGCTTGGACTTCTGCCCGGCATTCTGGGATTGGCTTATTGAACACAATGCCACCGGCCGCGTGTTCAGCATCGAGAAGGTGTCAGACGAAATCGCCGCCGGCGCCGATGATCTCGCCACCTGGGCGAAACCGCGCGGCGACGCGTTCTTCCTGCGTCCCGATGCCAACATGCTGCCGGCTCTCGCAGCCGTCAGCACCTGGGTCACCGGACACGGCTACGAACCTGCTGCCGTCAACACGTTCCTCCAAGTCGCGGACTTCTATCTCGTCGCTCATGCACTCGCGCGCGGATTCACCGTCGTCACCCACGAGATTCCGTCGGCGTCACTCAAGCGCATCAAGATTCCGGACGTCTGCATAGGCGTCGGCGTGAAGTGCATGACGCCGTATCAGATGCTGCGCCTCGAGCAGGCGAGGTTCGTTCTGCAGCGGCAAGCCTGAACTCTCGCGTCGGTTCGTCCGCGTGTCGTCTCACACGCGTGTCAGCAGATAGATGAGATCCCTGTCCGCTTCGGGGAACGGCAGCGCGTGCAGGTCTTCGCGACGGACCCAGCGCATCTCCTGGCCCTGCATCGGTGTCGGCACGCCGGTGAACGCGCAGCGGTAGAAGAACAGCGACACGGTCTTCTCCGGATACGCGTGCGTCACCTCGTGGACGAGGTCGCCGATGGTCGCGTCGATGTCGAGCTCTTCGCGCAGTTCGCGGATCAGCGCCTCGGCCTGCGTCTCGCCCGTGTGGACTTTGCCGCCGGGGAATTCCCAGTGCCCCTCGAGATGCGTGCCGGCGGTGCGCAGCGTCAGCAGGAATCGACCATCACGCTCGATCACCGCGGCGACGACGATGACCGGCGCGAGGGGTGCTGGCGCTGCGTCATCGCGCCGTGTAGCAGGCGGCTCAGGGGCAAGGGCGCGCGAATCGTCACTCACACCGTCACCGTCGCGGGAACAAACGGCAGCGCGGTGACGACGGCGGCCGCAGCGCCATCCGGCAGGTCGATCTCGAGGCTCGTGCCCGGCTCCACGAAATCGCGATGGACATAACCAAGCGCAATCCGCCGCGCGAGGGCCGGCGAATACACAAGCGAAGTGAGATGCCCAACCACGCGCGCGCCTGCTCTGATCGAATAGCGAGCCTCGGTGCCGGTCGGAACTGAGGGCTGATCACTCCCGCCTCCCGCCTGCCCTGAGCGAAGCCCCTCGATTTCGCTCGGGGCAAGTCGAAGGGCCTCCCGTCTCCCGTCTCCCGTCTCGATCGTAAGGCCGACGAGTTTGCGCGCCACGCGCCCGCCGCCGCGCTGCGTCACGCGGACGATCAACTCCTGCCCGACATAACAACCCTTGGTGAACGAGATGGCGCGATCCTCGATGCCGGCCTCGAGTGGAATCGTGTCGTCGGTCATGTCGGCGAAAAACCGCGGCACGCCGGCCTCGACGCGCAGCACCTCGAGATCGTCCAGCGTCACCGGCACCGCCTCGTCACGCGCCGTGCGGAGCGCGGGCGTCAGCAGCGCGTCCACGTCGCCATAGAACGCCGCCCCCGGCCGCCCGTATTCGGAGGCGGCCGCAATCACGCCCGTGCCAGACGCTACAACCGTGGCATCGACGCCGATCACCTGCGTCACTGGCCACGACGACGTGCCGTCCTCCACCTGCACGTCCTCGGCGAAGATCAACCCATCGAGTCGGCTGGCGAGTGTCGCGGCCAAGCTGCGCGGCACGTCCAGCAGCAATGCATCCTCGGCCGCCACCACCCACGCGTCGGTGATCATCCGCCCCTGCGCGGTGAGATACGCGCTGTAGATGCGGCCGCCGGGCGTCAGCGCGAGCACGTCATTGGTGAGCAACCCCTGCAGCCATGTCAGCCTTTCGGCGCCGCGCAGGCAGACGATGCCGCGATCCGCGCGCGCGACGACGGCCAGGCCGCTGCGCAGTGCGTCATAGCTGGGGTGTGAAGACATGCACTACGATTCTACGGGCCTTCGACTTCGCTCAGGCCAAGGCCCTCCGCCCTGCGGACCACGGCCCCTGCGCGGGGTCGCCCCGGGCGCGGCGTCGCATCCCCAGGAGATCACCAGTGACGAGAATGTTGTCGTGCGTCGGAATCGCCGTGCTGCTCACCGTCGGGACCCACGCACAGCCGGCCGCGCCGCCGTCAGCGACGGCGCCCACGTCCTTCCTCGTCTTCCTCCAGCAGCGCCCGCTCGGCCGCGAAGAGGTGCGCGTCGTCCGCACGGCGGATGGCTGGAGCGTCCAGGGCAACAGCCGCCTGGGGCAGCCGATCGACGTCACCACCGGCCGCGCCGAAATCGCCTACGACGCCAACTGGCAGCCACGATCACTGATTGTCGAGAGCGTCGCGCGCGGGCAGGAAGTGCAACTGCGGACCACGTTTGCCGACGGCAAGGCCACCAACGAAGTGTTCGCGGACGGCAAGACGTCCACCAAGGTGGATGAGGTGAGCGCCGACAGCGTCGTGCTGCCGAACACGTTTCTCGGTTCGTATGCGGCGCTGGCGCAGCGGCTGCAGGGCAAGAAGGCGGGCGACACGATCACGGCCTACGTAGTGCCCCAGGTGGAAGTCACCGTGCGCGTTGTTGCGGCCGCCGATGAACAGATTCAGACGCCGCGTGAATCCATCGACGCGACGCGGTTCGACCTGAAGATCGTCAACCCGCCGCCGGCGGGCGAAGTGGACGTCAACCTGTGGGCGTCGAAGACCGGGCTCTTCCTGCGCATGAGCATTCCCGGCCAGGCGCTCGAGATGGTGCGCGAAGACATCGCTTCGTCCGGCACGCGCACCGCGGCGTTCTCGCTGCCCGGCGACGAGCGCGTCACCATTCCCGCGAGCGGGTTCAACATCGCGGCCACGTTGACGCGGAGCAACGCGACGGGCCCGGCGCCGGCCGTCGTGCTCGTTGCCGGTTCGGGACCGGTCGATCGCGACGAAACAGTGGCCGGCATTCCCATCTTCGGCCATCTCGCACGCGGACTCGTCGAAGCGGGCTTCGTTGTCGTTCGCTACGACAAGCGCGGGATCGGCCAGACGGGCGGACGCGCCGAATCGGCCACGCTCAATGACTACGCGGAAGATCTGCGCGTTGTCGTCCGCTGGCTGGAGCGGCGGCCGGAAGTCGACAAGAATCGCATCGCCGTGGTTGGCCACAGCGAAGGCGCGGCGGTGTCGATGATTGCCGGTGAACGCGAGGACCGGATCAAGGCGATCGTGCTGGTGGCCGGCCCGGGCACGACCGGCGCGGATCTGATCCTCGAGCAACAGCTGCACGTGCTCGACCTCGCGAAGATTCAGGGCGACGAGCGCGCCGCGAAGATTGCGCTGCAGCAACGCATCCAGGCGGCGGTGGTGAAGGGCACGGGCTGGGACGACATTCCCGAGGAAGTGCGCCGCGTCGCCGACACGCCGTGGTTCCAGAGCCTGCTGCAGTTCGATCCGGCTGATGTCATGAAGGACGTGCACCAGCCGGTGCTGATCGTTCAGGGCGAGCTGGACACGCAGGTGCCGCCACATCATGGCGACAAGCTGCTGGCAATGGCGCAGGCACGCAAGCGCAAGGCCGACGCGCAGATCATGAAAGTGCCCGGCGTGAATCACCTGCTGGTGCCGGCAAAGACCGGCGAGGTCACGGAATACCGCACGCTCACCGGCGCCGAAGTCGTCCCCGCCATCCCCGCCGGCATCGGCGCGTGGCTGGCGAAGGCAATGGGAACGGCAACGAAATAAGGTCTTAGGTCCTAAGTCCTGGGTCCTGGGCAAAAGCTCTTGCTCAAGACCTAAGACCTAGGACCTAGGACCTAGGACCTCTCCCACATCCCCTGCACTTCCCCGCGAAGCCGTTCCGCCGCCTCGCCGTCCGTTTCGTCCGCGCGCACCGAGAACGGTTCACCGATCGTGATGCGGACATGCACGCCGCCGAAGGGGACGAGCGCGCGCCAGTTGAAGGACTGACCGCGCGGCCAGGTTTCGTGCGCGCCGCGGATGGCGACGGGGACAATGGGGGCGTTGAGGTGACGTGAGAGGATCGGCGCGCCTTTCTTGAAGCGCTTCACGGTGCCGTCGATCGAGCGCTCGCCCTCGGGAAACAGCACGAGGATCTTGCCGTGCGCCAGGCCGAACGCGCCCGCCTTCATCGCCGGCACGAGGTTCGAGTCCGAATCCACCGGCACGCAGTTGATCTTGCGCGCGACATACGCCATCAGCGGCGTTTCGAAATACTCCACCGCGCCAACGAAGAACAGCCGCGCCAGCGTGCGATACGGCAGCACGCTGTAGAGACAGAACGAGTCGACGTAGCTCTGATGGTTGGGGCAGATCAGATACGCGCCGGCGGCCGGCAGCTTGTCGACGCCGGTGATGCTCGTGCGCACGACAAGCGCGCGGAACACACGGCTCAACAGGAAGAGCAGCGGTTCGACCAGCGGCCGCGATTCGAGCAGGCGGCCCAGCACCGGATCGCTCGGCGGCGGCAGATCCTTCAGCAGCACCGACCACGACATGTCGGTGGAGGCGCGTCCTGCGACGACACTGACGTCGGTGCCCGTCGGCCTCACGGCATCGACGAGTTCTCCCAGCGTATAGATCTGCTGCGATTCTTCTTCCGGAATACGACGGCCGGTGGCCTGCTCCAACTCCGTCTGCAACTCGACGCGTTCCATCGAGTCGAGGCCGAGATCGAGTTCGAGGTTGGCGCCCGGCGCCAGCACCGCCTTGTCGCCGACGCGCCTCCGCACGATGGCCAGCACCGACGTCACGTGCGCGTCGTCCGGCCACACCGGTGCTTCGTCCGATGCCGGCGTCTGTCCCGCGGCCACTTCCGCCGCGCGCGCCAGTCTCTTTTCGACCTCGTGGCGCTTCAGTTTCCCTGTCGTCGTGCGCGGCAGCGGCTCGAACGACACCTCGTAACCGAGCACGCGCTTGTACGACGGCAGTGTCGCGCCGAGGCCTTCGAACTCGAAGCGCAGCACGTCACCGGCGTTGACGATCTTCTTCTGCCGCATCAGGTCCATGTCGGGCACGACCACGGCGTAGAGCCGCTCGCCCGCCGGCTTGTCCGTCCCGCTCGCCA
>JADZCY010000312.1 GCA_020851325.1 Acidobacteriota bacterium
GCGCGAACGTCCGCGCGCTCTACGACGTCGATGCCGACGTGCACGTGCACGCCGAAACCGGTCACATGACCGTCGTTCCCGTTCGCCGGCTGCGCCCATGACATTGCGCCGTCGTCTGGCACTCACCATCGGCGCGTTCGGACTGTTCACGGTGGTCGTGCTGCTGTGGGCGCCGACGGTGGGCAGCACTCGCATCTCGCTGGCGCGCGCGTTCGACTCCTCCATCCCCTGGGCCGACAACGTCGACGCGCAGATCTTCTTCGTCGCCCGACTGCCGCGCGTGCTGGCCGGTGCGCTGATTGGCTCCACGCTGGCCGCTGCAGGCGTGGTTCTTCAAGCGCTGCTGCGAAACCCTCTGGCGACGCCATTTACGCTCGGCGTATCGGCCGGCGCCGCACTCGGCGCGATGCTCGCCACGGCGTTCCGCCTCGACGTCGGCGCGCTCGGCCTGTCGTCCATGCCCATTGCCAGCTTCATCGGCTCGCTGATCGCCATCGGTATCGTTTACGGCCTGGCGGTGTCGCAGCGACGCGGGCTGTCTACGAACGTGCTGCTGCTCGCCGGCGTCACGCTCAACTCGTTCTTCTCGGCGCTGATCCTGTTCGTGCAATACCTGGCGGACTTCGCCGATTCAATGCGCGCGATCCGCTGGCTGATGGGCGACCTCGACGTCGGCAGCTACGCGCCGCTCGTCGCCGCCGCGCCGTTCATCATCGTCGCCTTCGTCGTGTTCGCGCTGCTGCCGCGCTCGCTCAACCTGTTGACGATGGGGACGGATGTGGCGGCAAGCCGTGGGGTGGACGTGGTGTGGGCGCAGCGGCTGGCGTTCTTCAGCGCCTCGCTGGCCACCGGCGCCGCGGTGTCGCTCGGCGGTCCGGTCGGCTTCATCGGCATCGTTGTACCGCATCTTGTGCGGTTGCTGGTGGGCGCCGATCATCGTGTGGTGCTGCCGACGGCCACGCTCTTCGGCGCCGCGTTCCTGGTGCTCTGCGATCTCTTCGCGCGCACGGTGATGTCGCCATTGGAACTCCCCGTCGGCATCGTCACGGCGCTGATCGGTGGGCCGTTCTTCTTGTGGCTGCTGGTCAGAAGAGCCTGACGCGTGAACGGAGATGGGAAGCGGGAGGCGGCAAGCGGCAAGCGATAGGCGGACACATGAGACACATCACGCTGCACATGAGCTCGCTCCGTAGGTGGTTTTCGGCGGCGCTGATCATCGCGCTGTGCGTGCCGTTCACCGTGCACGCGCATGCGCAGCAGGCGCAGCGCATCATCTCGCTGGTGCCGGCGCTGACGGAGATGCTCTTCGCCATCGGCGCCGGAGCGCAGGTAGTGGCGGTGAGCAGCTACGACGAAGACCCGCCGGACGTGCGCACGCTGCCACGCGTGGGTGCGCTGCTGGATCCGGACACGGAGCGCATCCTGTCGCTGAAGCCGACGCTGGTCATCACCTACGGCTCGCAGACGGATCTGCAGGCGCAGCTGAAGCGGGCCGGCATTGCGTTGTTCGACTATCGCCACGGCGGGCTGGCGGACGTGACCGCGACGATGCGCGCGCTCGGTGAGCGGACGGGGCGGACGGAAGAAGCGGACACTGCGGCACGCAGCATCGAAGCGCAACTGGCGGCCGTGCGTGCACGCACCGCGCCGCTGCATAAGCCCCGCACGATGCTCGTGTTCGGCCGCGAGCGCGGTTCGCTGCGCAACATCTACGTCAGCGGCGGCCGCGGCTTCCTGCACGACATGCTCGTCGCCGCCGGCGGCGTCAACGTCTTCGCCGACGTCGATCGCGAGGCGGTGCAGGCCAGCACCGAACTGATCCTGTCGCGCGCGCCGGACGTGATTCTCGAAGTCCGCTCCGCCGACATCGGCGACGCAGCAGCCGCGCGCCGTGAAGCCGAAAGCTGGTCGACGCTGGCATCGGTGCCGGCGGTCCGGCAGAAGCGTGTGATCGTGCTGACCGGCAAAGGCCTCACGGTTCCCGGTCCGCGCGTGGGCGACGTCGTGGAGCGAATCGCCAGGGCGCTGCACCCGTGAGAATTGCCGTATCGTGGTCGTATCTGGAACCGGTATGACATACCCCCGTCGCATTGTCTGCCTGACGGAAGAAACCACCGAGACGCTGTATCTGCTCGGTGAAGGCGAGCGCGTGGTCGGCGTCAGCGGCTACACCGTGCGTCCGCCGGAGGCGCGCAAGAAGCCGCGCGTGTCGGCGTTCCTGCACGCGCGCTACGAAAAGATCGAGGCCCTCGAACCGGACCTGATCCTCGCGTTCTCGGATCTCCAGGCCGAGATCACGAACGAGCTCGTGAAGCGCGGGCACGACGTGTTCACGTTCAACCAGCGTTCCGTCGACGAGATCCTGCGCATGATCCGCATGCTGGCCGGCATCGTCGGCGTGCAGGAGAAAGGCGAAGCGCTGGCGGCGCGGTTGCAGCGCGGCCTCAACCACATCCGCACGCAGGCGGCGGCGTTCCCGCGACGTCCGCGCGTCTATTTCGAAGAATGGGACGACCCGCTCATCTCGGGCATTCGCTGGGTCGAAGAGCTGGTCGAGATTGCCGGCGGCGAACCGGTGTTTCCCGAACGACGCAACGCCTCGCTCGCCAAGGATCGTATCGTCACCAGCGACGCGGTGATCGCGGCGGCGCCGGATGTGATTCTCGGCTCGTGGTGCGGCAAGCCGCTTCGTCCCGAGCGCATTGCCGCGCGTGCCGGCTGGGACGCCATCCCCGCCGTGCGCAACGGATACATCTACGAAGTGAAGTCGGCGTTGATCCTGCAGCCCGGGCCTGCCGCCCTCACCGACGGCGTCGCCGAGGTGCACGCGCACCTTCGTCGTGTGGCCATGCCGGCCTGACGCGGCCGAGGGTGCCACATCTCGGGTGCATAATGAACCCATGAGGAGCTTCCTCCTGGCCCTGACCGTCGTGCTGGCGCTGAGCGCACCCGCGGGCGCGCAGGACACCGGCGCGACAACGGCCACACCGCAGACGCCGCCGGCGGTGGTCGTGGATCAGGTGAAGATCGACGCCTCGAAGCTGGGCGTGTCGATGAACCGCATCCGTCGCGGGCTGCGCATCTCGGAAGCGCGTGAAGAGGCCAGTTCCGACTCGCCGTTGAAGCTCAACTACCAGGTGCAGGTATACGGCGCCGCGCCGCGCATCGATATCATCCAGGACTTCGACATCGGCAAGCGTGCGCCGCTGCAATACGGCGCGCCGACGCATCAGGACTTCATCAATCAGTGGACGCCGCAGGCGTATCGCTCACCGCGGATGCCGATCTCGAGTCTCGCCGGATGGGCACTCTTCCAGATGGTGAAGCGCTCCGACAAGTCGAAGTGCGAGCAGGAGCTTGCCGACTATCGCGCCGCGGTGATGCAGGGCATCTCGATGAGCGCGCCGCGCTGCACGCAGTAGCGCGCGGGAGCTACACGAACGTCGGCAGCGCGGATGTCGCGGGTGGGAAGACACCCTCGGCCGTCGCCCATGCGATCATCGTCTCCACGGCCCGTTCATCGAGCGCGCGCGTGTAGTCGTTCACATACAGCTTGATGTGCCGCGCCGCCACCGTGGGGTCCATTTCCTGCGCGTGCTGTGCCACGTAGCTGCGGCTCGCCTCGGGATGGGCGAAGGCGAATTCGACGCTGGCGCGGAGCGCCGCATCCACCTCCGGCGCCATCGACGGCGCCAGATCGCGACGAATCGCAATCGCCGCCAGCGGCAGCGGACACTGCATGCGCGATTCCCACACGGTGCCCAGGTCCTCGAGCAGCGTCAGGCCCTTGCCTTCGTAGGTGAACCGGCCTTCGTGAATCAGCAGGCCGCAGTCCACGTCGCCGCGCAGCACCGCGTCTTCGATCAGGTCGAACCGCATCGGCACGGTCTCGAAGCGCCCCAGCAGCCGCAGCAGCAACGCGGCTGTGGTCCGTTCGCCGGGAATGGCGATGACCCCGCCGACGCTCCTCTTCTCGCGCGCGACGACGATGGGGCCGACGCCAAAGCCGGCGGCTCCACCGGCGCGCAGCAGCACATAGCGATCGCGCACGCGACCGTAGGCGGCCATCGATACCTTCGTCACCTCGGCCTCACCGCGCTCGGCGCGCTGGTTCAGCGCCTCGATGTCGTCGAGATACGGCTCGACACGCGGACCGGGCACCAGCCCGTGCACCAGCGCATGAAACGCGAACGTGTCGTTCGGACACGTCGAGAAGCCGAAGTTCACTGCCGCGCCAGCCACGCGATCACCGCCTCCTGCGCGGCCACCGCCGCGTCCTTCAACCGCCA
>JADZCY010000313.1 GCA_020851325.1 Acidobacteriota bacterium
GATTCCTGATCACTATGTCCATCTCACAGTGGTATATGGCCATCGGCGGCCACCAGGTCGGTCCCGTCACCCAGGACGAGATCATCGCCAACCTCCGCAACGGCAGCATCGACGCCGACACGCTGGTATTCACCGCCGGGATGGCGACGTGGCAGAAGGTGCGTGACGTCGCGACCTTCGCGCCGTTCATTGCCTCCGGTCCGGTGTCGAGCGCACCACCGCCGCCGCCGCCGGGGCGTCGCGCGCACGACATCGACTTCGTCATCCACGGCAACGAGATGCAGTTCGTCGAAGTCGAGCTCGATCCGGGCGAAGCCGCCGTGGCCGAGGCCGGCGTGTTCATGTACATGACGCCGGGCATCCAGATGGAGACGATCTTCGGCGACGGCAGTCAGGCGCCGCGCGGCGTGATGGATGCGCTCCTCGGCGCCGGCAAGCGGTTGCTGCCGGGTGAGAGCCTGTTCATGACGGTGTTCCAGAATCAGGGGCAGGGCAAGCAGCGCGTCGCCTTTGCGGCGCCGTATCCGGGAAAGATCCTGGCGATGGATCTGAAGGCGCTCGGCGGCCATCTCGTCTGCCAGAAGGACTCGTTCCTCTGCGCCGCGCGTGGCGTGTCGGTGGGCATTGCCTTCCAGCGGAAGATCGGCGCCGGGCTCTTCGGCGGCGAGGGCTTCATCATGCAGAAGCTCGAAGGCGACGGCCTCTGCTTCGTGCACGCCGGCGGCACCATTCACTCGGTGGACCTTACCGCTGGGGAAATGCTGCGTGTCGACACTGGCTGTCTCGTCGCGCTGCAGCCGAGTGTGAATTACGACATCCAGTTCGTCGGCAAGGTGAAGACCGCGCTCTTCGGCGGTGAAGGCATCTTCTTCGCGACGCTCACCGGTCCCGGCCGCGTGTGGCTGCAGTCGCTGCCGCTCAGCCGCATGGCCGATCGCATCTACGCCGCCGCGCCGCAGACCGGCGGCCGCCGCAAGGAAGAAGGCTCGGTGCTCGACCGCGCGTTCGGGCTCGGCGACATGATCGACGGACGGTAGAGGCGGGAGGCGGGAAAGAGTCCTTGCGATCGGGAGGCGGGAGGCGGAAGCGCCTTCTTGCCGGGACTGGCGTGCGTTCGGGACGGACCTCTTCTCGGGACATGCCGTCGCGGGAGGGACCGTGGACGGCACACGCGTCCCGGCACCGAGAGTGGTCCGCTGTCGGCTCTCAGGCACGACAACACGCGTGATCCGAACCCGATGGCTGCGCGCCGGATACCCCTGCGACCGCACTCCGCCAGGGATGACACGTTCGCGATCTACGCACACTACCGAGAAAGCCCAACCTGCCGATTACCCAAGTTGGATGACTGGCAGCGCCGCGCGCAAGTGTCGGTGGACGCTGTCCTGGGTGGAGGCGCGCCTGGGGCTCGCTCACGCGCGCTTGGCTTTCGATGCGGTCTCGTGTTCCGGGGCGACGAACCGATATGGTCCTGGTCGACCATAGTCGCGCGGCCTGCGTCGACTTCGCCAGCGGCTCTGCCGATCCTTATGAGGCCGCCTCGCGTCGCTGGCGTGTGGTTGATTGCCGGCAGCTTGTTCGCGGTCGCGGCGCTTCTTGCGCTCGAAGGCGGTGTCACGTCGAGCCCGCCGGAGTTGTTCTGGCGGATATCGCTACCGCTGGCGACGCTCGGCGCAGGGCTTGTTCTCGTGGGCACCAGGACCAGAACAGCCGAGTGAGCACAGAGCCTGTATGACGTCAGTCGGCTGGCGCATCTTCGGCGGCGCGCTCGTGGTGGTCGTTGGCGGCGCCTTCGTACTGAACGACCCTGTCCGCCGCGTCCTCCTCCTGCTCGTCGTGTCTGCGGCGGCCATCTTGATAGCTCGGCGCGTGGCCCTGAGAGAACTGCTGAAGCGACCAGTCGTGTCCGATGACCTGTTCCTGCAGTTCTACACCGCCAAGTATGGCGGCGAGCGTCGCCAAGTCCTGGAGGTGCGCGATCATATTGCGCGCACCATAGGGGTGCCAGCCGATCGAATCTGCCCGGACGACGACCTGGAAGGCCTGTGCACGGACGCGGGGCGACTGGCCGGCTCTCACGATGTGGTGCTGGGCGACCTGCTTCTGGAACTGGCAGAAGAAGCCGAAGCGCTCGATGCAACGTTCGACGCCGACCCTGTCACCGTCGCCGATTACATCGCAGCGTGGCTGTCCCTGAACGAGCGTGAGGACCGCGTGCAAGGAGCACAGCGGAATTGAGACTCGACGCATGGCCGTCGGCGCCGGTCGACGGCGCAAGGCTTGGGAGACTCCCTTGATTCACGACGCGAAGGCCAGCTCCAGAGCCAGGAGCCGTCGAACAACGCGACGGCGCCGCCTGGCGCTATCGGCAGCGGGAGCACTGGCGCTCGCCGTGTTCGGAGCGTTCTTTCTGCGGGTCGCCGACGAACATCAAGGCTACGATGCGGTGTTCGCAGTCTCTGAAGGTACGCCCGAGGTGGAGGTGATACGGAGTGCTGGTCGACCGAATCGACTCAGCCTCGTACCGGTGGAAAGCTGTGCGGATCGCGGTGGCGTAAGAGAACTGATTTATGAATTAGCCAGCCGCGGATTCGCGGGATTCGGATACCGCAGTGTTGATGCGCAAGTGGTCGTCTGTGTCGGCAGCGACGGGCGTGTTCTCGAGACACTGCACATTGAGTTCTGAGGGCGAAGCGGGAGACGGCAGAGCGCGTCTCCCTGCCGCGAGTGCATCGCGATCGGGACGGAGTGCTTGATCGGTGACGTGTCGGAGACAACGATCATCGAGAGTCGAGGTGCTGGCGCAGACCTTGGAGGTCCTTTTCGAGGTCCTCCTCGTTATACGTCAGGTACGCGTGACGGGCCTTCAGGAAGGCTTCGGTCTCCCCGAACGACAGCCCGAGGACCCTCCCGACCTGCTCGCGGCTCAGGGTCCCATCGCGGTAGCCCTCGGCGGCGAGCGCTTCGAGCGTCCCACGCGAGATGTCGCGCCACGCCTCCGTCAGACGCTTCGCGATGTCTTCTGGCACATCGACGGCGATTCTCATCATGGGCTGATTCTACGCCCGATGCGCCCCCGACCAGTCGACCGCGGTGCCAGGCGCCGGATCGCCATGCTACGATCCGCCGATGCTTCGCCCCTCGATTACCCTCCTGAGCCTCGGCGTGCTCCTCGGCGCGCTGAGTGCGGCGCCGGTTGACGCCCAGGTCCGCACCGCCTATCCCGACAAGCGCGGGCTGGCGCTCAGCCAGTTTCCCCGCACCATCAAGCTGGCCGACAACGTCTACGGCTACGAAGAAATCCGTCAGCCCGGCTTCACCACCGTCAGCCTCTTCGTCGTCGGCGCCAACGGCGTGCTGATCGC
>JADZCY010000314.1 GCA_020851325.1 Acidobacteriota bacterium
CACGGCGAGAAGCGAGTGGCCGGTGCTACTGACCGTGGCTGAAGCCGCGCACCTGTTGCGGACCACGACGCGCGGCGTGTACGCGATGGTCGAACGGCGCCAGATCCCCGGCGTCGTCCGCATCCGCCGCCGCGTCCTCTTCCGCACGACGGCGCTGCTAGACTGGGTGGACCAGAAGTCCGCGCCATTGCCGAAGGAGTGATCGGCGATGAGCGTGAACATCAGACGGCATCCCCGTGGCGGTTGGGACGTGGACATCAGCGTCCTGCTCGCCTCCGGGGTTCGGCATCGTGAACGGCGCAAGCTGGGCGCGAGTTGCTCGAAGACGACGGCCAGAGAATGGGCCGAGCGACGGGAGCGAGAGCTCCTGCTCGTGGGCCCGAAGATCCGGAAGGAGGTGCCCACACTGGAGGAGTTTGCGCCGCGGTTCATTGAAGGCTACGCGCGCGCAAACCAACAGAAGCCGAGCGGGATCGCGGCCAAGCAGTCGATTCTGCGGTTGCACTTGATTCCGAAACTCGGCACGCGGTCGCTCGATGCGATCAGCAACGAGCAGGTGCAGCGATTGAAGCTGGGCCTGCACGACAAGTCGCCGAAGACGGTCAACAACGTGCTGAGCGTTCTCAGCATGCTGTTGAAGCAGGCGGTGGAATGGGGCGTGCTGGAGAAGATGCCCTGCTCGATTCGCCTCATGCGGGTAACGCGGGCGGACGCCGCGTTTCACGACTTCGAGGCTTACGAGCGGTTGCTCGACGCGGCGCTGACGATTGACCCGCGCAGCTACCTGATCGCACTCCTGGGTGGCGAAGCGGGACTACGAGCGGGCGAGATCGTGGCCCTCGAGTGGGCCGACATCGATCTCGATCGACGTCAGATCATCGTCCGGCACTCGGACTGGAACGGCGAGCTGACCGCGCCCAAGAACGGGCGGGTCCGTTGCGTCGGGATGACCGAGCGGCTGGCCGCAGCGCTCCGCAAGCAGCGACACCTCCGCCACCGGCGGGTGCTGTGCAAGGACGACGGGACGCCGCTGACGCGGCAGGGCTGCTGGTCGCGAGTGCGATACGCGGCCCATCGGGCGAAGGTGCCAACGGGCGTTCACATCCTCCGTCACACGTTCTGCTCGCACCTGGCGATGCAGGGCGCGCCGATGCGAGGCGTGCAGGAGCTGGTGGGACACCAGAGCCTGGCGATGACGCAGCGGTACTCGCATCTCACGCCGGCGTCGCTCGATGCGACGATCCGACTACTCGACAACCGCCCGATTCGTCGCGCGGTTGAAGACAATCTGGAGACGCCAGAGGGTCGAAACGCGTAAGTGATTGGGGGAGAACGGGATAGTTGGCTGGGAGGCAGGGATTCGAACCCCGATAAGCAGAGTCAGAGTCTGCTGTCCTACCGTTGAACGACCTCCCAACAGGTTGGAACCACTGATTATAGTGGCCGCCCTCAACACTGGCAAGCGTCGAGCCGGCGAGTGGCGCGGATCGAGGAGTCGCGAGAGCGCGTTGGGGCCGGCCGCGATCACACGAGCCGGGTGAACGCGGACCAGTACGCGTCTGAGCGCACGCGGATGTCGCAACCGTGCCTAAACGAACGCGCGCTCCTGGCAGAAGCGGGTGATTACACAGACATCGAGCGGCGACGCGAACCTACACCTGTGCGCCGGCCTGGCGCAGCATCGCTTCGACCTCGGGATGCTTTCGCTTGACCGCCCACGCCAGCGGCGTCGCCCACGGCTCGTCGTCCGCCAGCTGCACGGGGGCGCCGCGCGCGAGCAGGAACGCCACCATGTCGGGCAGATCGTTCCTCGCTGCCCATGCCAGCGGCGTCGAGCGATACTCCTCGTCGCGCGCCGCGATCGAAGCGCCGGCGTCGAGCAGGATCGCCGCACAGGCGAGCCGCTGCGAAAGGGGACGGCCGCGAGCGTCGCGGGCGCATAGTGCGTGCAGCAGCGTCGACCGCTGCCAGTCCGGCAGATCCGGATCCATGCCGCTTGCCAGCAGCATGCGCAGGATCTCCGCGTCCTCGAGCAGATACGACCGGCACGCCGTCAGCGTGGCCGGCACGCGCGCGCCGGCCGCCAGCAAACGCGCCACGAGATCGCGCTTGCCCATCGTCGCCGCGGCCGCGAACACGCCGCCACACCCGGAATGCGCCTCGCGCGGATCGGCCGTCACCCGCCGCACCGCCTCGTCGTCTTCGTTGAGCCAGATGAGATCGTAACAATCCAGGCGACCGCCACGCGCGATCAGCAGCGCGCGCAACTCGCGCGTCTTCGCCGCCCACGTCCCACTGCCGGACGCGTTGATGTACGAGTTGGGATCGGCGCCGTATTCGAGCAGGCGCTCGACCATCGGCTGATTGCCGCGTCGCGCCGCCACGTGGAGCGCCGCGCCGCATGGCGCCTCGGCGCCTTCACTCCACGACGGATGCAGGCCGTGCTCGAGCAGCAGCCGCGCGATGTCGTCGTGGCCCGCGGCGATGGCGGCCGACAGCGGCCGCCGGCCGGACGGTCGCGCTTCGTGCATGCGCGACGGGTCGGCATCGAGGATGGAAGCGACGACATCACGATCGCCAAGGGCGGAAGCGATCGTCAGGTCGCAGGCGGCGCCGCGCGACAGCAGATACCGCGCGTTGTCGACGTCGAACCGGTCGCGCCAGAAGAGCGCGATGTCGATCGGCTCCCAATCGACGGGCGGATAGCCTTCGTCAGTGCCCGGCCCGGCACCGTGGCGTGCGTGCACGTCGGCGCCGCGATCGATCAGCAGCGCGATCATCGGCTGGTTGCGCGTGAGAACCGCGCGGTGCAGCGGCGTGCTGCCAAACCGCGTGGTGTCGTGCACGAGATCAGGTTGCGCGTCGAGCAGGCGCCGCACCGCATCGATGTCGCCAGCAGCTACTGCCGCGTGAATGG